>JAITPN010000022.1 GCA_031289415.1 Prevotellaceae bacterium
CTTTATGCTGTTGATAATCACAAAGATACGATATTTATTCAACATAAATAACTGATATTCAATATTTTTATTGTAAATTTAAACAGTTTCTAAGATAGCCAAAAATTATTTGAACGAGCAAGAATTAAAAATCCTGAATAACTTAGTTTCAGGATATTTTGATTTTGCGGAAATTCAGGCAATGAGACGCAAGCCAATGTATATGAAAGATTATATAAGTCAATTGGATAATATTTTGGGGTCTACCGGTGAAAAACTATTATCAGATGCCGGGCGAATCACTCATGAACAAGCCATGAATAAAGCACTTTTAGAATACAAAAAATATCAGACGAAAACGCTCTCCTCAGTGGAAAAGGCTTACATGGAAACCATCAAGGCTACGCAGAAAGTGATTGATAAAAAAGGAAGCGCTAATGAATAATTTTGCAACAGATTTTAAAATAAAAAAGGCAGCGAATCCAATTTATTACATTGTGTTTCAAAATATTTTTGTAATTTTGGGCTTAATGGACAAAAATGACAGATAGATATGAACCTTATTTCATGTTCTATAAATCGGAGGAAGTGATTAGCTCGTGCCATCTTGAAGAATGGCTGTGGATCGAAGTTTGGGATTTAAGTTAATGCTCAGCAGAGTTTTCCTTTCAGTCGTTTTTTTGCAAATATTTTAAAACAAGTTTCGATTAGCCCCATTTTTACTCCACATGCTCCACCCGTTGCAACAACGGTTCGCCGCGGTAGCGAAGGAACAGTTGCGCCACTGCCTGCACGTCTTTTTCACAATAACGTACAATACGCGCCAAATCACGCTCCTCGTAATATACGGCAGCCACTTGACTACCGTCAATGTCGTCTTTGGGTGTGGGAATATCAAGAATGGTAGTCAGCAAATCAAGCGAGCAGAAATGCTTGTAGTCGCCGAATCGCCACAGTTCCATAGTATCAAGGAAAGGTACGTCCCAAGGCTTGCTGCCCGCCACATCAAGCAACGTAGGCAACGGCAGTCCGTTTACCAGCAAGCGGCGGGCTATGTATGGGAAATCAAATTCTTTACCATTGTGCGCACATAGTTGTACATTTTTCTTTTTTGTACAGAACGACTGCAACAATGCGCAAAACTGCGACAACAACAGTTTTTCATCATCGCCGTAGAACGATTTTACGCGGAACACTTTTTCTTCGTCTTTCTGGTGTATGAAACCTACCGAAATGCAAATAATTTTCCCAAATTCCGCCAAAATACCGGCGCGGGTATATACCTCTTCAGCCGTTTGGTTTTCTTTACGGAAATATGTCGATTTCTTTTCCCATAATGTTTTTATCCGTTCCGGCAAATCGTTGTATGCCGCCACTTGCGGCACAGTTTCCACATCAAGAAACAACACATGTTTAATATTTATATGAGTCAACATCGCTGTATCATTAAAATTTCCACACGCTTTGCAAACGTTCGAGTTCCCGATAATCGGTCATGTCAAGGTGGTGAGGCACAACGGCTACATAACCTGCAAGCACGGCGTTTTCGTCCGCATCGGCGGCTTCTTTTTCCTGATTCACAAACTGCCCCGACATCCAATAATAGTCCTCGCCGTGCGGGTCAATGCGTTTTTCAAACTCCTCAGCCCACACGCCGCGCAACTGCCGGCACAAACGGACTCCTTTTATCTGTTCGTAAGGCAAAGCAGGAAAATTGATGTTCAAAAAAGTATGATTGTCAAACGGATGCGCTGTCATGGTATCAATAATTTGCCGACCGTAACGAATACATGCTGAAAAATCGGGCGAAGACAAGTAGCTGTTTATTGAAAATCCGGCAGACGGAATGTGGTACAATACTCCTTCAGCCGCCGCGCCCAATGTACCGGAATAAATCACGGCAATAGACGTATTGATGCCATGATTAATGCCCGAAAACAAAAAATCGGGTTTGCGGTTGAACACATGCGTCATGGCAAGTTTCACGCAATCAACCGGCGTACCGCTGCAAGCATATACGGTAAGCCCATTGCCGCCGCTCACTTTACGCAAACGTACGGGAGCGCGCGAAGTCAACGCACTTGACATGCCCGACTGCGCTTCTTCGGGCGCAACCACCACTACATCGCCGAAAGGGCGAGCCATTTCAACAAGCGCCGCCAAGCCTTCCGCACGGTAGCCATCGTCATTGGTAATAAATATCAACTTTTTTTGCATACCAAAATACTAAGTTCATACAACAGATAGAGCGGAATAGCCACCATCAACATGGTAAACGCATCGGCGCTGGGGGTAATAATTGCGGCAGCCACCAGCACAATCACAATGGCATAACGACGGTATTTTCGCAAAAAACGACGGGTGATGATGCCAAATCGCGAAAGAATCATCGCCAACACCGGCAATTCAAACATAATTCCCATTATCAGAATGAGCGAAATGAACATACTGATATAGGAGTTAAGCGAAATTTGATTCGCTACTAATTCACTCACTTGGTAAGTGCCTAAAAAGTGGATGGTGAGTGGAAAAATGAAAATATAACCTACCACAACACCCAAATAAAACAAGAACGAGGAGAACGCAAAGGCAAAACCTATGCTGCGTTTTTCGTGTACATAGAGCGCGGGCGCGATAAAATGCCATATTTCCCAAATAAGATAAGGAAACGAAAGCGTTATGCCTATCCAAAACGAAGTGCTGATGTGCGTAAAAAACTGCGCCGCCATGTTAATGTTTATGATGGGAATATCAAATGCTTCGGGGCAAAAGCCCGGCATTTTCAACCATTCGCCCAACGCACACATCCAACGGTAAAGCATAAAATCGGACGTACGCGGAGAAAAAATCAACACATCAAAAACTATTGATTTATTGAGAAAAACTACCACCATAGCGACTACTATCACTATGGCTGCACGAAACAACGTCCGTCTTAAGTCTTCCAGATGATCCCAAAATGACATCTCTTTAGCCATAGGCATAGAGTCAGGTTATTATGGTTATTTTAAATCATCTTTCAGATCGTCTTCCACGCCTTTCACGCCGTCTTTGAAGCTTTTTACGCCTTTACCTATTCCTTTCATGAGTTCGGGGATTTTGCGTCCGCCGAACAATAGCAATACAACAAGCGCAATAATAATAATTTCCGGAGCGCCAAGATTTCCAAATAATAAAAAAGATTTCATTTTATTTTATATTTAATTTACGACAAAGGTACAAAAAATTTAATTATCCCAAAACGATTTGGTCTTATCATATTTCAACAAGTCGGCAAGCGCACCCGAAAGGGCATTGATACGAAACGACCATTGCTGCCAACGTCCGGTAGGCACCCAGTTAAATACAAATTCAAAGCAATGCAGGTTGTACGTTAAATCAAACGACGTGGTAGTCAGCGTAAGTTCTTTAAAATCGAAGCCGCTGTTCATTCGCAGCATCGCCGCTTTGGTCAACTGTATCTGCCCCGAAAAACCAAGCGTTTGATTATGCTTGTGGTCAGTTATTACCCGACTTTCAACAAGGGTATAATTCACACTGTAATTATAGCCATAGTTAAAATTGATTGACCACGGCGAGTTAAAATCAGCGTAATACATCCAATCGGTGGTTACATATTCGCCTGTAACAGGGTCGTAGCGATGCACCGGCACAGGAACATTCGCGCTACTACTACTGCTGCTACTGCTACTACTGTTACTGCTGCCGCTTTTGCCTGTTTCGCTATTTCCACCGCCTCTGAAACTGTATCCAAACGAAAATCCGGCGCTGGCAAAACGCGGCATACCCATTTTATTGTATCGTTTTGCCGTCAGTGGATGAATTTTATAAGGGTCGAATTGCATATTTCCGTTAATTGTCAGCTTGTCAAACGGCGTAGTGTTGAACGATACGCCAATGTTGCTTAATTTCATGGAGTCGGCTAACCAATTATAAGACCCTGAAAAGTTTAGGTTGTCAATAACTTTAATTTTGCGTTCACCTGTAATGGTATCGGCTTTGCTGCGTACTTTCATTTCTACGTTGTTGCCCAAGCCAAACGACATACCGGCTGTTCTGCCTCTTGCGGTGGGGCTATAAGCCTGTCCATCATAAATATTATAAATTTGCTGACGAGATTTTCCTTGCGGATCAATGTACCACAAGTCCTCTCTATAACCATTAGCTGCCGTACCTTGCTCCGGACGGTAAGAAGCGGTTACACTCGGCGTTATCATGTGGCGAATAGCCCTGATATGGGAATTTCTACCGAACTGAAAAATACCATATAAACGTGTACTCGCCGCCAAACTAAAAGAATAATCGGTAGTAACCCCAAATGTTTCAAACGCGGACTTCTTATCTTTGTCTATTTTATTGGTTTCCGCATTATACGATTGTGTCGCACTTTGAAAATACATATTCATACCGTAACTCACTGATGGCGTTAGTTGTATGTATTTCAGCAGCGTCATGGGGGGCAATGTGAGTCCGAAAGTGTGTTTCATGCCGTTACGCATAAAATCCATAAAATCGACATTTCCCAACTCCCTTTCCTTGAAGCTTATTTTATTGTCGAACGTCATACCATAAGTCATCGCAAATTTTTCAAGCCATTGCTCTTTGCCCACTCGCTCTTTCAATTTGAAAGGATAAATGCGGTTCATTGTAAACGTAAGATTTGGCAAACCAAGCGCATAACTACTGTCGCGCATATTTTGCGAGTGGGTAAGGTTTACCGACAAATTAAACGGCGTACCGTCCCATGTTTTCCGAAATGAAATACTTGACGACGCCGTATTTTGCAATGCTTGCTGCGTAGACTGTCCTTGATAGGCATTGTAGTTTGCCGCCGAATAGTTTACGCTTGCGCTAAAATTGATGCCGGGGTGCATTTTCGGGTCCATGCTGTGCGTCCATCGTATGGCATACACCGAACTTGAATTGTAATCGGCTGAACCTTTTTCGCCTAACACATTCATGGCATAGTCAAAATTGAGGTTGCCGTTATATTTATAACGTTTGGTATAACGCGCTACGGCTCTCATACTCCACGAACCGAGCGTGTAGAAACTGCCTGTCAACGCAAGGTCGGCATGGCTGCCAAACACAAAATAATAGCCCAAGTCTTTCAATGCAAACCCACGCTTCACTTCATCTACAAAAGTAGGAAACAGCAACCCTCCCGCACGGTCGGGACGGTCGGGCACAAAGCCGAAAGGTATGAATGCCGGATAAAGCGGAACATCTTCAAGTACCAAATACGAAAAACTGAATACCGTTTGTTTCGGGCTGTTCAGCACTTTGGCTTTTGACATATCTAAATAAAAATGCGGATGCTCATGGTCGCAGGTTGTATATTTCCCACCTTTAATATGAATACTGTTGTCGGGCATCTTCTTAATCACCATACCGTGCAGATACCCATCGCCTTCCTGCGTGATGACATTTGATATAATCGCTTTCCCTGTACTGAAATTATAGGACATTCGCTCCATGGCGTACGTTTTTCCGCCATCTTTCATCACCGGATTGCCGACGGCTTTCCCTGTCGAATCTGTTGTTCCTTTGGCATATACCACCCGTGTGCGGGAATTGTACTCCATATAATCGGCTTTCAATTCCAAATCGCCATAGGTAACCGTTACGTCGCCATAGTAGTAAGCAATCTGCTCCTGCGGGTCGAAATCCGTAGAGTCGCGGGCAGAAGAAAACACAGGTATAGCCAGCGAACTCTTCTGCTGGTATGCCGTATCGGCGGAAGAAACGCCCATTGTATCGGTCGCCGGTACGCTTATCGAATCGGTGAGCAACACGCCTGTTGTATCTTTTTGCAGCACGCTTATGGTGTCTGTTTGCACCGCCGCCGACGTATCAGCCTGCGAGGAATATTCTGATACAGAATACAATGCCTGTCCGGGCGCAAACGAAAAGACGCCGACCGGAAAGCTGCAGGCTACAAACAACAACAACAGCAATTTAAAAATATTTACATTTTTTAATGTTATAATTACAAATTTTATATTTAATTTTGCAGCACAAAGGTAGAGAAAAATGAGTAAATCTGTTGCTAACATTAAAAAAAATATTGCTTTTATCTGCTTTTTGGCTGCTTTTTATGGAGTTAACGTAACAGCAAAATGCCAATCAGTTGTTACGCAGACCGGCATTTCAAGGATTGTCATAGACGCCGGACACGGCGGACCTGACCCGGGCGCAGTCGGAAAGATATGTAAAGAAAAAGACTTGAACCTTGACGTGGCTTTGCAGTTGGGCAAGTTCGTCGAAGATTCCTTTCCTTATATAGAGGTGTTATATACCCGCAAAACGGACGTATTTATTCCGCTCAACGAGCGTAGCGACTATGCCAATAAACACAATGCCGATCTGTTTATCTCTATCCACGCCAATGCCGCTGTAAACAAGAACGCTACAGGCACGGAGACTTATGTAATGGGTCCCCACAAAGAAAAATCGAACATGGAAGTGGCTATGCGCGAAAATGCCGTTATCACGTACGAAAATGACTATTCGTCTAAATATGAAGGTTACGACCCAAAATCGCCGGAATCGTTTATTATTTTTTCGTTGCTGCAAAATGCACACCTCGAACAAAGCCTGCAAATAGCGGCGCGTGTGCAGGAAGAATTGGGCAATTCGCCCATTAAACAAAATCGCGGGGTAAAACAAGCGGAGTTTTTGGTGTTGTGGCGCACTGCCATGCCCAGTATTCTGGTTGAAATGGGCTATCTTTCGAATGAACAGGAAGAAAAAAACCTCAACAAAAAAGAAACGAGAAAAGCTATTGCATACGCCATTTTCAGGGCATTTAGAAACTACAAAACTTTCTACGAAGACGGACAGACGATAGCGCCGCATGCGCCCGAACAAACTACAGAGGTCGAGCAGCCGACGCCTCAATCGCGGCACTACCGCGTGCAGATTAAAGCCTCGGCAAAACAAATACCGCTCGACGCTTCGGATTTTGCCGGCTACGAAAATATAGCATATATTCGTATGAACGACTTATTTAAATATACGGTCGGAAATTTCACAACCTTAGAAGCCGCCGCGCAATATTGCCGCGACGTCGTTCGCCCAAAAATTGCCGACGCTTTTGTAATATGTGTAGAAGATGAAAAAATTATACCTTTAAATAATAAGAAGAAAAGATGAAACTAAACAGAGCTACAAAAATCGGGATATTTATGGTTATCATTGTGATTGCCTCATTTGCCATGCTGAACTTCCTAAAAGGACAGGACATTTTTAAACATACCCGTACCTACTATGCCATTTATGACAATGTAGAAGGATTAACGCCAAGTTCGCCTGTGTTCCTTCAGGGATTAAAAATAGGCACTATTGAAAAAATTACGTTCGAAGCCGACTATTTAAAATTTACCATAAAAATAGGCATTAACGAAAAATACCACATCCCCAAAAATTCGACGGCACAGATTTTCAATACCAGTTTCATGGGCGGCAAAGCGATGAGAATTGTATTCGGCGACAGTAACTATTTTCTGCAAAAAGGCGATACCATCAGCACCCAGCGCGAGCCGGAACTCACATCTATCATATCCAACGAGCTGATACCTTTAAAACAAAAAATAGATACGCTGGTTACCACACTGAACGTTACTGCCCGCGCACTGAATACCGTGCTGAATACAGAAACACAAACACACCTAAGCGCAGGCATCGCTGCATTACGAAGCACGATGGATAATTTGCAACAATTCACCAAAACACTGGAGCAGGAAAAAGGGAACATCAAAAATATTATAAAAACCACCAACGAGTTTATGTCGGAATTGCAAACCGGCGGTAGCGACCTTACCCGCACGTTAAATAATTTGGCGTCGCTGACCGACTCGCTACAGGCAGCCGATATTAAAGCTACGATAACACACTTGAACACCTTGCTGCTACAGGCAAACAACCCCGAAGGAAGCGTGGGGAAATTATTGCACGATGACAACTTGTATAATAATGTATCACGGACAATTGACCACCTCGACAGTCTGATTTCAGCCATTCAATCCAATCCAAAAAAGTATATAAAAATTACTGTGTTTTAATTGAAAATTTTCTCGTTGAAAACAAAGCCGTTATCTTTTTTCTCAATAAAACAAGTGCTAATACTCTTTTTTTTTACATTTTTTTTCTACAATTTTGTATCGTCAAATGACTAAACATTAAAATCGAAAAAAAAGTATGAACGGTACAGCTCCTGTCTTAACAAAGGAAACGATGAATAACGAACATTGCCAGCAGGTTTGGCAGAATTGCCTGCGTGTCATCAAAGATATTATCCCTGTCAAACAATTTAAAACTTGGTTTGAGCCTATAGCGCCACGCCGGTTGAGGAATAATGTATTAACCATTGAAGTACCTTCATCATTTTTTTATGAATACTTTGAAGAAAATTTTATTGATTTGCTCAGTAAAATATTACGCAAGGAACTGGGACAAGAAGCACGATTGGAATACAGCGTACATGTGGTGGACAGCGGTTCGCCTGTTACCTATCGCCACCAAAACAGGTCTGAGTTGAAAAATAAAACCGTGCCGTTTCCTAATTCACAGGAACGCGGCGCTATCGCAAATCCGTTTATAATTCCCGGGTTGAAACAATTGCAAATTGACCCGCAACTCAACCCCAATTACAATTTCGACAATTTCACCGAAGGCGAATGTAACCGGCTGGCACGAAGCGCCGGCTTAACCATTGCGGAAAATCCGGGGAAAACAGCATTCAACCCGCTGTTTATATACGGAAATTCAGGCTTGGGAAAAACGCACCTTGCGCAAGCCATCGGCATCAAAGTAAAAGAACTGTATCCCGAAAAAATTGTATTGTATGTAAACGCCAATCGTTTTCAAACACAATATATGGACGCAGTGAACGTACAAAATAAACTGACGGACTTCCTGCACTTCTATCAAATGATTGACGTGTTGATTCTTGACGACGTACATGAATTTGCAGGAAAAGAAGGCACTCAAAACGCATTTTTCCATATTTTCAATCACCTGCATCAATCCGGCAAACAACTGATTTTAACATCCGACAAACCGCCTGTAGAACTTGCGGGATTGGAACAACGCCTGCTTTCGCGTTTCAAATGGGGACTGTCTGCCGAATTGCAGATACCCGACTATGATACACGCAAAGCCATCTTGCGCGATAAAATTTACAATGACGGATTGAAGCTCTCTGAGAGCATCGTGGACTATATCGCCTCCAAAATCACAACCAACATCCGCGAACTCGAAGGCGCGCTGGTTTCATTGCTGGCGCAAGCTACGCTAAATAAAAAAGACATTACGCTGGAACTTGCCGAATCAATGACCGAAAAATTAGTCAACAACACCCAGAGCGAATTTACGGTGAACGAAATACAAAAAGTAGTGTGCAACTACTTCTCTATCTCGCCCGAAAATCTGATGTCGAAAACACGCAAACGTGAAATTGTGCAGGCGCGGCAAATTGCCATGTACTTCAGCCGATGCCTCACCAAATCGTCGTTGTCGTCTATCGGTGCGCAAATCGGCGGCAAAGACCACGCGACCGTGCTGCACTCCTACAACACGGTGTGCGACTTGCTTGAAACAGACAAGCGTTTCAAGCAACACATGCAGGCTATTGAAAAGCAACTGAAAGAGGCTATATAAATAATATCCGTCACAATAATCCGACGCCGTAAGCGCCAATGGGAAGTGTGTATAGATACTTCCATATAATTTAAATAATTATTACCAAATAAATAACTTTTTGTTTTAGGATTCAAAAAAAAATGCTTACCTTTGACTTTGATAAATAGTAAAAGTGAAGACTTGTACATGCCAAAAAAACAAAACATAGCTATACGCATATTCCGCTTTTATATGGAAGGCTTTAGGAATATGACCATAGGCAAAACGCTGTGGGTGATTATTTGTATCAAATTGTTTATCATGTTCGCCATACTAAAAGTATTTTTCTTTCCCAATTTTCTTGGAAAAAAATTCGATAATCCGAAAGACCGGCAAGAGTACGTCATTCACGAATTAATAGAACGATCCGTTAATCCTTAACTTTATATATTATGGAAGACATTAGTATTTCTTTAATTGATTGGTCGCGAGCGCAGTTTGCCCTTACGGCTATCTACCATTGGCTTTTTGTGCCAATTACCTTGGGGCTTGGTATTGTACAAGCCATTATGGAAACAATCTATTACAGAACCGGCGACGAGTTTTGGAAAAAAACCGCACAGTTCTGGATGAAACTCTTTGGCATTAACTTTGCCATTGGCGTGGCTACCGGATTGATACTGGAATTTGAGTTCGGTACAAACTGGTCAAACTACAGTTTTTTTGTGGGCGACATTTTCGGTGCGCCGCTTGCCATTGAGGGCGTGTTGGCTTTCTTTATGGAAGCTACGTTCATTGCGGTGATGTTCTTCGGATGGAACAAAGTGAGTAAAAAATTCCACTTGGCTTCTACGTGGCTCACCATTCTCGGCGCTACGATTTCAGCCTATTGGATTTTGGTAGCCAACGCATGGATGCAATACCCGACAGGGATGGAATTTAATCCCGATACGGCGCGTAACGAAATGACAAATTTCTGGAGCGTAGCCTTATCGCCGGTAGCGCTCAACAAATTTTTCCATACCGTTTTGTCGGGATGGATTATCGGCGCAGCTTTCGTAACAGGCATTTCAAGCTGGTATCTGTTAAAGAAGCGCGACACGAAATTTGCATTGGCAAGTTTGAAAATCGGCGCAACATTCGGGTTGGTTGCCTGCATACTGTCGATATGGACAGGACACGGCTCAGGGCAACAGGTGGCAGACAAACAACCGATGAAACTTGCGGCAATGGAAGGATTATACAAAGGCGCGAACGGCGTGGAACTCATCGGCATCGGCATACTCAACCCTGCCAAAGAAGCGGACAACGCGGAAGACCCGTTTTTGTTCAAAATTGCATTTCCAAAAATGCTGTCTTACCTGATTAGTTGGAAAACCGATACGTTCGTGCCGGGCATCACCGACATTCTCGACGGCGGCTATACGCTGAAAGACGGCTCGACAGCGCTTTCGACAGAAGAAAAAATCGTCAAAGGCGCGGCGGCGATACGGGCGCTGGGCGAATACAGCGAAGCTAAACAAGCCAAAAACGACAGTCTGCTCCGCGAAGCGCGTACGACGCTCGACGAAAACTTCAAATACTTCGGATACGGCTACGTCAAAGATCCGACCGACTTAATACCGCCCATAGGGCTTACGTTCTATGCGTTCCGAACCATGCTTATACTCGGAGGATTCCTCTTGTTGCTGTTCATTGTCCTCGCGTGGTTATCGTTTAAAAACAAGTTCGAAACGAAACGCCGGTTGCAACAGGTGAGCGTCGCATCCATTTTTCTCGCCATCATTGCAGGGCAGGCAGGGTGGATAGTAGCCGAAGTAGGACGCCAACCTTGGGCAATACAGGATATTTTGCCCACTATGGCAGCCATTTCAAAGCTACCGACATCATCGGTGCAAATTACGTTTTTCATCTTTCTTACGCTGTTCACCGTCATGCTGGTTGCCGAATTGAAAATCATGATGAACGCCATTAAAAAAGGACCTCAAACAAATTAAACATTACACACTATGAATATGAACACATATATATTATTACAACACTATTGGTGGCTATTAGTCGCCTTGCTGGGCGCACTGCTCGTATTCCTGCTCTTTGTGCAGGGCGGACAATCGCTGCTGTTTACAATCGGGAAAACCGAAGTACAACAAAAAATGCTGTTAAACTCTACCGGACGCAAGTGGGAATTTACGTTCACCACGCTGGTAACGTTCGGCGGCGCATTTTTTGCCTCGTTTCCGCTGTTTTACTCCACCAGCTTCGGCGGTGCATACTGGGTGTGGATATTGATTCTGCTGTGCTTCGTCCTGCAAGCCGTATCGTATGAATACCAAGCTAAAAAAGGCAACCTGCTGGGGAAAAAAACCTACCGGGTGTTCCTGCTGCTCAACGGCATACTCGGACCTGTGTTATTAGGCACGGCTGTCGGTACATTCTTCAACGGCGCGGAATTTACGGTTGACAAAGCGCAACTCGCCGTCGTCGGCAATCCGGTGATTTCAGCGTGGGCTACCCCTTGGCATGGGCTGGAAGCCGCACTCGTCGTATGGAACGTATGCCTCGGACTGGCGGTATTTTTCCTCGCACGCGCGCTGGCAATCCTCTACTTCGTCAACAACATTGACGATGCCGACATACAAACCCGATCGCGCAAACAACTGTGGACGGAAACCATTCTGTTTCTCGTATTCTTCCTCACTTTCTTCGTACATTTGCTGCTACAGCAAGGCTTTGCCGTAGACCCCGATACCAAACAAATATTCCTGCAACCCTACAAGTATTTCAACAACTTCATCGAAATGCCTGCCGTGAGCGCGGTGCTGTTGATTGGCGTAGCGGGCGTACTGTTCGGCATCGTCAAAACACTGTTATGCCGCACGTGGAAGAAAGGTATCTGGTTTGCCGGCACAGGTACGGTGCTGACCGTGTTGGCGCTGCTGCTCTGCGCCGGATGGAACAACACCGCCTACTACCCGTCGCTCACCAATTTGCAAAGTTCTCTCACGCTTGAAAACAGTTGCTCGAGCCTCTTTACGCTGAAAACCATGAGCTGGGTTTCGATACTCATCCCCTTTGTACTGGCATACATCTGGTACGCATGGCGGGCGCTGGACTTGCACAAGATTAATGCCCGCGAGGTGGAAGAGAGTGAAGAGTGAAAAGTGAAGAAAATGCGTAAAGCGTGAAGCGAAGTTTTAGGATGGCTTCACGCTTTAGAAACACGAAACCCCAGAATCTTCAATATCTCGGAAAGTGCAGGATTGTCGGCAGAAGCCACCGTATGGGCGGTAAAATCATTGCGCAACGGATAGTTATTCCGTAAGGCTTCAAAATCGGCGGGATGTTGACGCATTTGCGCATCCATTTCCATAATGGGGTATGTTTTTTGAACTGCAGCATAGAGTTGTTCCTGCACCGTAGCGCCTTCGGGAACAATTACAGGCGGCGGCGACGTATGGTCTATAAGTTCGGGTATCGGATCGGTATCATCGCACCATTGCGCCAAGGCTTCCAACACCATTTGCGAGGCTTTGCGTTTGCCTTGCAGCGAATAGCCGGCAATGTGCGGTGTGGCGATAGTAGCATATTTTAAAAGATTTACATCGAAATGCGGCTCGCTCCTCCACACATCAAGCGCCAGCGCATCCAATTTATTGGCATATTGCACCAAGTCTTTTTCGTTCACCACTTCTCCGCGCGAAGTATTGATGAACCATGCGCCCTCTTTCAGCGCACGGAAAAATGAAACATCGGCAAAGTTATGCGTGTCGTGTTGTAACGGCAGGTGCAGCGTAACCACATCCGAACGGTGAAGCAGTTCGTGCAACGGCGTAAACTGGGCGCTACCCTCACGCATCTCGCGCGGAGGGTCGTTCAAGAGCGCCGTCATGCCCAAAGCTTTGGCGGCGGCGGCTACACGTTTTCCTACATTTCCTACGCCGACAATACCCAATGTAAGCGACTGAAGGGCTACCTTTTTTTTCACGGCAAGCGTCAAAAGTGCGGTAATCACGTGTTGCATCACCGCGGGCGCATTGCAGCCGGCAGCATTGGCTACTACGATGCCTTTCCGGCGGCAATAATCAAGGTCAATGTGGTCAGTGCCGATAGTTGTTGTACCAATAAACTTCACAGCGCTGTTTTCCAACAAACCGGCATTGCAACAAGTGCGGGTACGCACCAGCAACACATCAGCCTGAGCCGCATGGTCGGCGCTGATTTCATCTCCTTTGACATACAACGCTTGTCCATATTTCGTCAAAGCATCCTGCAAGAAGGGAATTTTATTATCGACTATAATATTCATATAAAATTTGATTTTTCACTGCAAAGTTAGTAACTTGCATGACTTTTTACACATAAAAAATTCATTTTTTTTGACTATGACACGAAAGATATTGATTTGGAAACCAATCTGCGACATGCTTGTTTTACCCCTCGTACTTGTTGTACCAACAAGCATAACTGTTAAATAAAGAAATTCAATGAATTCATATTTAGACACATTGAATCCTTCCCAACGAGAGGCGGTCATTAACTACCAAGGCGCTTCGTTAATCGTTGCAGGCGCAGGTTCGGGAAAAACACGGGTGCTTACGTACCGCATCGCTTACTTGTTGGAACAGGGCGTTGAGCCTTATCAGGTATTGGCGCTAACGTTTACCAACAAAGCCGCCGCCGAAATGAAAGTGCGCATCGGCAGTCTCGTAGGCGTTGAGAATGCGCGCCGCTTATGGATGGGGACTTTTCATTCTATTTTTTCACGTATTCTCCGCACCGAATCGCAAGTATTAGGCTTTCCAAGTACTTTTTCCATTTACGATACAACCGACAGCCGGAGCGTCGTTAAAAGTTGCATCCGTGAGTTGAGGTTGGATGAAAAAGTGTATAAACCGGCATCGGTACTCTCTCGCATTTCTATGGCAAAAAACAATCTGATTACCGCCGCCAATTACTCTGCCAATTCCCAAATCATTGCCGATGACAGGGCTTCACGCTGTCCGCTCATTTGCGACGTCTATCGCCTGTATGCACAAAAATGCCGCACGTCAAGCGCGATGGATTTCGACGACTTGCTGTTGTTTACCAACATATTGTTCCGCGATTTTCCGGACATTCTTGAAAAATACCGCCGCTTTTTCCGTTACATATTGGTGGACGAATATCAAGACACGAATTATGCGCAATATCTTATCGTAAAAAAATTGGCAGAACCCGAACGGAATGTAAGCGTCGTGGGCGATGACGCGCAGAGTATCTATTCGTTTCGCGGGGCGCGGATTGAAAATATTTTGAATTTCAGAAATGATTATCCGAATCACAAAGAATATAAACTGGAAGAAAACTACCGCTCGACGCAGACCATCGTCAATGCGGCAAACAGTGTGATTGAAAAGAATCAGCACCGGCTGAAAAAGACATGCTTCTCGCGGGCTGACACGGGTGAGCCAATCGGCGTACTGCGGGCGTTTACCGATCATGAAGAATCTTTTATGGTAACAGCGGCAATCGCTCAGCGTGTACAGGAAGAGGATACGCCTTACAGTGAATTTGCCATACTTTACCGCACCAATGCGCAATCGCGGGTATTTGAAGAAGCGTTGCGCCGGAAAAATATTCCTTATAAAATTTACGGCGGTATGTCGTTCTACCAACGTGCGGAGATTAAGGATATGATTGCTTACCTGCGCTTGGCTACCAATCCTCACGACAGCGAGGCGTTTAAACGCGCCGTGCAAGCGCCCTCGCGCGGCATTGGCGATACAAGCATGGAAAAACTCGAAGCAAAAGCGTTGGCTGCCGAAAAAAGTATTTACGATACCCTGCGGAGTTTCACCGCAGAAGCAATAGGATTACGTGCGCCTGCGCCCAAACGCCTCTCGGAGTTTGCCGCATTGATTGACGAACTGTCTGCACAACAATTTAGTCTTGATGCTTATGAGTTTGCCGAGCAAATAAGCCTGCGTTCGGGACTGCTTGCCGCCTATCGCGAAGACAAGTCGCCCGAAGGCGTGGCGCGTTATGAAAATATCGAAGAATTTTTTAATTCGGTGAAAGAATTTGTAGAAAACCGGAAAGAAGAAGCAGGCGACGACACGTTGGTTACGATTCATGAGTACCTCGAAAATGTGGCGCTGATTACGGATATGGACCGTAGCACGGAAGCCGACCAGCACAAGGTAACGCTGATGACCATACATTCGGCAAAAGGATTAGAATTTCAACATGTGTTTATCACGGGGATGGAGGAAACGTTGTTTCCAAGCGGAATGTCGCTCAATTCGCAGGACAGTATAGAAGAAGAACGGCGGTTGTTTTATGTAGCGCTCACGAGGGCTAAACGCAAAGCTACGGTGTCATTTGCGCAAAGCCGCTACAGTTGGGGAAGACCTGTATCAAACTCGCCCAGCCGTTTTCTAACGGACATTGACGAAAAATACCTTGAATTACCGATTTCCGGAACTCGCCCATTGACACAAGACACGAATATAACCACCGGTCGAAGACCGTTAGTACGCACATCGTCATTGTCCAACCGGCAGCCCATTGCCAATTTTCATCCCGACGACCCTGCCTTGATTGAAGAAGGTATGGCGGTGCTGCACGAACGTTTTGGACAAGGCACGGTACAACGCCTCGAAGGCACATCGCCCGATATAAAAGCGATTGTTGAATTTGACCACGAAGGCACGAAAACTTTGTTGCTTAAATTTGCACGGCTGAAAGTGCTCACCGGTTCATAACATAAGGCGTCAATCGTTCAGCCACATCTTCAGTCAGAATATTATTTTCGACCAAAGCGCTGAGGGTACATGCCTGCTCGCCTTGCATTTTACGGAAATAAATAATGCCATCTGCCGCAAGACGACCAATGTACGGATGTTGAGATAACGTTTTTTTGTCGGCAGCCGCAAGGTTTATCGTGATAATTTTTGACGTATCAAGCGTAAGTTGCTTAGCCCACTGCGCTATGCGATCCGAATCGACGCCGCTAATATCCAATAATTGCTGGATGTGTACATATCCGCCAAGCCGTTCACGATAATACACAATTTTTTTGGCATAATATCCGCCAATGCCGCGCACAAGACGTAGCGCGGCAGTGTCGGCAGTATTAAGGTCAACCACCGGCATGCTTTGATGCGTTCTTGTAAAAGGCGTATAAGGCTTTTGCAGATTTGAGGCATTGCTGTTCTTCGCCGCAGGCTTGGTATGCGTGTTCTTCTTTGTTGACGATTGTGGCGTCGTAGGATATAAAGGCGTTTGTTTTTCATCCGCCATAAGACTGTCAATGCGTTGCATAATGGCGATATACCGGAAATCCTCTTCGGAAGCGGCAGACGAAAACATCTTCGGAGCAAAATTTATAGCCAACACCAAAACAAACAATACCACCATGCCAAGCTGTTCGCCTCGTGAAAAATGCAGAAGAAGACCGAAAATTCTTTTTATGCTTTTATTCATGCTTCATATTTTTTCCTGCCACCACAACCACTATTTCGCCTCGGGGCGGCACGTCGCCGTAGTGCGCCGCCAATTCGGCAAGCGTACCGCGACGGTTTTCTTCGTACAGTTTGCTGATTTCGCGCGACACGCAGGCTTTTCGTTCACCTCCAAAAAAATCAGCCAACTGCGTAAGTGTCTTCACCAATCGGAAAGGCGATTCGTAAAACACCATCGTACGTTCTTCGTCGCTGAGCGCCGTCAAACGTGTTTGCCGTCCTTTTTTTTGCGGTAGAAAACCCTCGAAACAAAAACGGTCGCAAGGCAAGCCCGAATTAACCAATGCGGGAATCAACGCCGTAGCGCCGGGTAAACATTCCACCTCAATGCCTTGGGCAATACAGGTGCGCACCAAAAGGAAACCCGGATCGGAAATGCCGGGTGTGCCGGCGTCGCTGATGAGCGCTACGGAACTGCCTGCGGCTATTTGTTCGGCAATATGGGCTACCGTCCGGTGTTCATTGAATTTATGATGCGATATAAGGCGGGTTTTGATGTCGTATTTCTTGAACAGCACTGCCGACGTGCGAGTATCTTCGGCTAACACCGTGTCCACTTCTTTCAGTATGCGGACGGCGCGCCACGTCATATCTTCCAGATTGCCGACAGGAGTAGGTATGAGGTATAATTTCGCCATATTACAAATAACGGCGTTTCAGTATTGACATGAACAAACCGGCGGCTTCGGAATCGCTGCGCCAAGGCGCTACCACGGTTTGAATATATACCGTCGCATCCGTCAAATTATCTATGGCATTTAACTGCTTTACGGTTTGGGCGAAAAGCGCGTCGTCGCCGTTAAACAATTCGCGGATAAACATCAATCGATCATTCAGCCCGATTGCTTTTACAATATCGCTCACCGGCGAGTTCAACAGCGGCGTGTCGGGCTTGGCTATCGTGTCGTTAATAGACGTTTGCGCTTTAAACTGGTCAGCCAATGCCGCCGGTGCCGCCGGTGTATTGTCCGGCGCTTTTTCCGCCGTATTGTGTATCGCTGCCGGACGTTTTTCGGAGAGAACGTTCACGGTGAGCTGCGCCTGTTCGTCCCGCAATTTCTCAATTTCGCTCACCAATTTGTCCCTTTCGCTACATAACTTTCGTACTTCGTCCTGTAACTTTTGCACCTCATTAATTACCGCAGCCACACTATTATTCAGCGATTTTGTAATTTCCGAAACCACGATAACCGCTTTGTTGATATTTTCAGTCATTGCCATGTATATAATTCTTTGTATGAATAGTTAAAAAAATACAAATATACATTTTTTTTATCAATGTTCTTAGAAAGTGCAAAAAAGGACGACTGCCTTTTTAACAGCCCTGCCAGCGCATATATCACGCCTAAGAAAAAGCAAACTACTCCCGCAGCCAATGCGCAGCTGCACTTTGCGCCTGCGCCGCACAACCCGCAAAACAAAATATGAAGAAAAATAAAGCGAATCGTTTCACCGCATATTTATTTTCACAGAAGTACAAAATTTTTACAACGCTTAGTTATTATAGGTAAAATTAACATATTCTGACGTGGCTATTTGCTTGCTGTTGTTGTCAAATATGCCCACAAAAAACTTCAAGTAATAAGCTCCTCGATTCAAATGCAGTTCGTCATAAGGCAGCACCAATGAATAATCGTTCCAAACACTATTTTCATAAGTGGCTTTAAAAGAATCGCCGACAGCAACCCGCCCGTCTGATGATTTATATTGTCCGTTATAGTCCTTAAGTTCGTTCCCGTTTTGAAAGTAGAAATAAGCAGCACACCTACCTTGTTTATTCAACATACCATTCACATGAAATTTGACATGTATTTTCATGCCGAATCTGTTCCATCCGCATGAAACATTATGCTCTACCCAAATCTTTTCGATTGAAGCGGACTGTGCTTTTACACCCCCCAACTGCGAAACATTGATACGTGCCTCCTTTTCGTCCGATTTTACCTTAAACCAATCGGTGCGGGTATCGCCGCTATTGGCATGGCAAGTAAGCGTAAACGAGCCGCTACTTTTGGATACCGAACACCACGAGGGCAACAACGATACATCATAACTCTTTCCGTCTGTCGAAACGGTTATATTTTGTGTGCCGCCCGTTTCGGAAAAAGAAATATCGGTGATGTTGGTCGTAAGGTAGGTGGCTGCACGAGTGGTGGTGGTATTGGGCGTGCCGCTTGTGATATTTGAAACTCTTTTTTTTACAGCTATCTTGAATTCATAAAAATTAAATCTGTTACCTTCGTCATCTCTTACATCCGTTATTGGAACCCCATCTTCTTCTAAATTTTCCTCAGTTCCATATATTATACCTTCTGGCATAACCACAAAATAATTGTACTTTCCATCATACAAATCATTTAGCTGAAAACTCACACTATATTCCTTTAGTGAGATACTTTTAATTTCATGTTTTGCACCTATTTCATCTTCATTTATTTCAAGAATTATCATCAATGAATCTTTTTTCAAGTCTATATATCCCAATACACTACCTTTCTTGCCTATTGTACCCTCGAAAAAAAATATTTGCGATTGCAATTTGCCTACATACCCAAATATAAAAATGCACAAAAGTGCGAAAAATAAAGCTACTTTTCTTAATGCATTTCCCCTACCCATCGCACTCGCCCCGTTTTTGAAATGGTCTCCGGTCTCCATTGCTGCGTTGCCGTTGGCGTGCAGCTGCATTTGTGTTAAAATCTGTGTCATAATTTATGTTTGTGTGTTTGTTGAATTATTGTGAAGCGTGAAGTGTGAAGTGTGAAGAGTGAAGAGTTAAGCGTGAAGTGAATCCTTCGGGTAACAAAACGCCTCACACTTAACTCTTCACACTTAACTCTTCACCCATTACGGAACGATGGCGCTTACGATTTCGCTCCACGGACCTTTTTCGCCGGTCGTATTTTCCCAACAGAGGCAGAAATACACGGTCTGTCCGCGTTCGTGTCCTTTAAATTCGAGCGTAAACGGCGTGCGCGTATCGAACGACGAATTCGTCAAGTCTTCCACGTCCACTGCCGGCTCGTCGCGTATCGCCCAGCGGATTTCTGCGCCGTGTACGCCTGCGGGCTTCGCTTTCTTCGTATCTTGGTCGAAGAAATGAATGGTGAGGCGGCGAATCACCGAGCTGTCAATCTCGAAAAACGGCATCGTTGTAGGCACCGGCGTGTCCGTGCGCGTCGTTTTGTGAATCGGCAGCTCCATTGCCTTCCGGTCTTCGTCCGTTACGAGGGGGTTGTACGTCACGTACGCCTTCAGGAACGCGCGTATGCCTGCCTCCGCCGCCTTCCGCGCCTCCTGCTTGGCGACTACGGCAACCGACGTATTCGTCAGCGGATTATCGACCACGTCGAACGCCGTTTTGTAATTTCCCTGCAGCAGTTCAATCTGCTGCTGTTCTTCTTCGGGGATTTTCCACGTCCCGAATTTGTTTTTTAAATAATTGACCACTAAGGTCAGCCAATCCAAGAAACTACGGTCGTTTCCGGGAATAAAATCATGTAATGTTGTCATATTTTATTTTATTTAAGGTGAATAATTTCCTGATTGTCTGTTCTCTTTGGCGGGACACCGCGAAGGATTGGCGGGACACCGCGAGAGTTTGGCGGGAAACCGCGAGAGTTTTGCGGGAATCCGCGAGAGTTTGGCGGGACTCCGCGGCAGTGTGGCGGGACACCGCGAGAGTGGGGCGGGAGACCGCGTTAGTTTGGCGGGACTCCTCGAGATTTTGGAGTGATAACGCGAGAGTTTGGCGGTACTCCGCGAGACTTTGGCGGGACACCGCGAATGTTTGGCGGAACTCCCCCAAAAGTTTTGCGGAAGACGATACCTTATATATATAGGTACAAGAATACGCGGGGGCGTCCGCTATGGCGCAGAGGACGTCTCCGAAAAGCGAAAATTCTATAACTCGCTGATTTTCAACGGGGGGGGGTAAAAACTAAATTTTTAAAAATCGAAAGCGGAGCGACGGAAACGGCGGGGCTGGAGGGGATTTTGTGTCCTCCGGCGCGGTCGTCTATCGTGTCTGTACGTTTCATTTTTTATACTGAGTGTTACAATAATGAGTGCAAATTTACAAATTATTTTCAAATTTACAAATTCCGGTCATTATTTGTAGCTTTTTTACTCACCTACTCATCCTCCAACGCACGCTCGGAGAACAGGAATGGCGGTTCGCCGGTAAAGTCGGTCGACAGCACCGTCGGGCATATATACTGTTCGATGTAGCCTATCATCAAGTCCAAGCCTTCGAAATGGCTGACATACGGCGGTTGTTGCGGGTTATACATCAGGTCGGTCATGTCGCGCATCAACGCTACGTTCATGTCCATGCGCGTCATCGCCCGCAGCCCGAACGAACGCCCGACGATGCACATGTTGGTATGAACGCCTACGAGTATTACGTTTTTGATGCCGTGTTGTTGGAAATATACGCCGATTTCTTCGCCCGAATCGCTGATGACGTCCGGCTCGGCAATGGTGAGGGTTTCTATTTGGCGGCGCCATACCTGGTCGTTCACGATGCCGTCGCTGTCGCATCCGCCGTCGGATTGTTCAATGGGCCATGCCGCGCCTTCTTCCGACGGCAGGGAGCTGCCGTCAGCCGCGGCGGCAATAGCGTCGTCTTTACACTGCGCCACTTTCGTGCGTTGCGGATAATCTTTGTAGAATGTCATACAGTCGCTGGGCGCATGGACGATGGTAACGCCCCGTCGGCGCGCGGTGTCAAGCATTCGATTCATGGCAGGGGCAATTTCGGCTACCCGCTGCGTAGCGCCGAGGCACCAGTGTTTATCCCACATGTCGCAAATGATGATGGCGGTTTCGGCAGGCGTCCAATATTCGATTTGAATAGTGGTATCGCCGGACTTTTCACGTTGCCGCAGCGACAGGCTGATGGTGTCGGGCGCGTCGCCACATGCGGCAAAAATTGAGGCGGCGGCGAGGGTTAGCAGGGTTGTTCGTTTTAACATATTTTTTAATATTTAAGCGTTTATTCATGTATTGTAAATTCCCATATTCCCGCGCCTGCTTCGTGGAGCGTAGGCGGCAACGACGGCGCGGCGGCGGGAATATATATTTTTGCCTGTACTCCTACCGGAATAAGGATGCGGTATGTGATGTTGCCGTCGTGTTTTTTCCATCCGCTTTCAATGATGCCGTATGGCGATTGTACGGCGGCTTTGGCGTAGCTAAGCTGAGCCGCCGGTTGCGGACGAATGGTTACGGTGCGGTAGCCCGGCGCTAACGGTTCAATGCCAGCCAGCCCTTTGATAAGCCATGCTGAAATGCCGACGTACGACGTGTGTACGTGTGCGTCGTTGCCGGCTTCCCATGCTTCGGGGAAGGTGGTTTCGCCCAGTTCGAGAAAATGTCCGTAGCTCGGATACGTGCGTGTGGAAAGTATATCGGCAACCGTTTGGTGGAACAGTTCGGGATAGGCAAGCAAGGTTTTAAAATACGGATACCGGCTCGGGCTGCCGATGTCGAAGTAAGGATGCGCGCCGGTCATATCGTCGTGCAGGTGATTCAATACGTCATTCCGCAAGCTGTCGGGCACAATGCCGGCATACAACGCCAGCGACGTGCGCACTTGGTCGCCGTTCAGGTAGCTGTTCGTGCCGGGTACAAAATACGTGTCGTGCAGTGTTGCTTTCAGTGCATGCAGCCGTTCCCTGTAGGGCGCGGTTTCGTCGTGCCGTCCGAGTTCTTCGGCTATGCGGATAAACAGGTCGAGCGTAATGGCATAGATGCAGTTGTTGAAGAACAGCGCTTCTGTGGTTTCGCCGTACTCCTGCCGCGGACCGGGACCTAACCAGTCGCCCAAGAACCATCCGTAGGTGTCGTAGGGCGTGAGCATGTCATGGCGCACCCACGTGTTCAAAAATTCAAGCCATCGTTTGCCTGTCGGATAACATTCTTCCAGACTTTTTTTGTCGGCATACGAGAGGTAATGCTCCCATGCCATATTCATGTTAGCCGCGCCGTAGATAGCTCCTCCGTACATCCGGTTGATTTGCGGCGCGGTATTGTGTACCCATCCGTTGGCGGTTTGCATATCGCTCCAGTCGCGCACATTTTTCAGGTAAAACGCGCCGGTGGCAAAGCACGGCAACCCTGCGCCCCATTGGGTTTGATAAGCGCCTTCGGATCCATAGCCCAGCCGTTCGCGGTGCGGACAGTCGGAGGTATATCCTTCGGTGGTACACATTTCATACGTCCACTTGTCCATTTCGTGGATGCGGTTGTACATCGTGTCGGAACATTCGAACCATCCGGTACGCTGCGGCGCAGAGGTAACGGCATATCCGGTAATGTTGCGGACGGCGGGCGGCTGTTTCAATCCGTCGAAATAGATGTAGCGTCCCGAAAAGTAGTTAAACCGGTTTTCGAACGTTTCGCCGTCTTCGCCGCGGGCAATGTAGTATTGTGTCTGCTTAAACTGGTCTATTTTGTTATTTTTTTCCGTTACGCGGATACGCACGGTATCGCCTTTGTGCAGTCCGTTGAACCGGACTTTCAGAAATCCGGTAAACGTTTTAGCCATGACAGCGCGCCATACGCCCGGAAGCGTATCTATCCCCGCTATGGCTTGCGCCGGTATGCTTTCTATGATTCGCGAGGGTTCTACCATTTGCGCGGCAAGGGCAATGGGTGCGCCGTTTTTCAGCGGGGTGGTTTTGCGGGCGTTTTGCCACCGGCTGTCGTCAAACGTCGCGGTGTTCCAATCGGTGCGGTAGCGTTGTCCGTTTACTTCTTCGCCGCCCATGTCGAAAAATTCAAATTTGCCGGCGTTGCGGCTGTAACTTTCTTCGCATTTCCACGACTCGTCGGAATGTAGGGTGAAAGCGCCGCCTTTGACGGTGCTGCCGTTCATCTGCAGCAGCCATGCCTGCTCAACCCGCGCCGCCCAAAAGTTATAGCGCGACCATCCGGGGGCGTACCATACGGCAATCACGTTGTCGCCTTTGCGGAGCAACGCTTTGACGTCATACGTTACATAAAGCGTACGTTTATCCAAACGCACGAGCGCCGGTGCAAGTACACGTTCGTCGGCTTTTTTGCCGTTGACGTAGAGTTCGTGGTATCCCATTGAGGCAACGTGTACGAAAGCCGACGAGGCTGCGGCGTCAAGCGCGATTTTTTTGCGAAACCAAATGTGTTGCTCGGATGTAGCCGACGGATGTTTTATCCAGTCGCCTTTCCATGCGGCGGAATCAAACAGTCCGGTGGAGAAATGAGCTATGGCGCTCCATTTCGACGGTTTGCCGTAGCGGTCGTAGATGCGTACTTTCCAATAATAATCGCTGCCCGATTGCAAGGCAGCGCCGCCATACGTTACCAAATGCGACTCGGACGAAGGCGTAATGCCGCTATCCCATACGTCGGGCGAATCAAGCAGTTTCGGCGAGCTTGCCACTACAATATGGTACGCCGTTTGGCATTGCCCCGACGTATAGCTCCTGTCGGCAATCTGCCAACTGAAGCGCGGCTGTGCGACGTCAATACCCAGCGGGTCTTGCAAATGTTCGCACGTCAGGCGTTCTACCGACATATTCCCTGCGCACGACACGAGAACGAGCGCACATACAGACGTTATGGTTAAATATATACGATTCATTGTGTATGGAACGGATTTAACAAGTGCAAAGGTAGTAAAAAAAACGATAATTATATGTATTTATCATGCTTTTCAATAAAAATTTACAAATATAGTTTTGCTATTCAAATAATTTCCCTACCTTTGCGCAAATTAATTTTATTTTTTTTATGAACATTTTTGTATCCAGTTTAAATTTCAGGACAAAAAGTGAAGACCTGAAACAGTTGTTTGAAACATACGGCGAAGTTACTTCAGCTCGTATTATTACAGATCGCGACACCCGGCGTTCAAAAGGCTTCGGCTTTGTTGAAATGTCTAATGACGCAGAAGCCGAAGCTGCCATCAACGCACTGAACGGTTCAGATCAAGGCGGACGAACTATCAATGTAGCGGAAGCTCGTGAACGTGCGCCACGCAGCTACTAAAACATTTTGTTTTATACAACGAAATCAAGCCGTTCTCTCGGGAACGGCTTCTTTTAAAAAGAACTTTTTCAATCAATAATATATATGGCTACTACAGCAGATTTTAAAAACGGACTTTGTATTGATTTTAACGGGAAACCTTGTTCTATCGTATGGTTTCAACACGTAAAACCCGGAAAAGGCGGCGCTTTTGTAAAAGTAAAAATGCGCAACCTCGAAAACGGACGGATTTTGGAAAACACCTACACGGCAGGCGAACGGATTGACGTCATCCGTATTGAACGACGCCCTTATCAATTCCTGTATAAGGACGAGATGGGCTTTCACTTTATGCACGGCGAAACGTTTGAACAAATAGACCTGTCGGAAGAAATGGTGGACAACGCCGATTTGATGATTGACGGGCAATACGTAGAAATGATGTTCCACGCCGACGACGAGCGCGTGTTGAATTGCGAATTGCCGCCGTTTATTGAGTCGGAAGTGGTATATACCGAACCGGCTGTGAAAGGCGACACCGCTTCGACCAATGCCCAGAAAAGCGCAAAAATAGCTACCGGCGCTGAAATCATGGTGCCGCTGTTTGTGAATCAGGGCGATAAAATCAAGGTCGATACCCGCACTCGCACATACGCTGAACGCGTAAAATAAGGACGTTTATTTACAAAACATACGTTGCTACGCTACAGGTGTGATTGACTTGCGGCGGTTAGTGTATTGTATGATAGCGATGTCTATTAGGCTATCAAAGCAGCGTACCTATGTTAAAAAAATAGATTAATCTAATTGTTATCCATTATTTTTCATTACCTTTGTGCCTCAAAGATATAAAATTGCAAAAAATAGTACGATTATGGCAAAAAAACATACAGGTATTTCCCTATGATTTTTTGCATCCTATTGTTCCCAAACCATTAATCAACATGGTTTCTGCCATTGGCAAAGTCATTGAAAAAATACCTTTATTAAAAGAGATTGC
>JAITPN010000035.1 GCA_031289415.1 Prevotellaceae bacterium
ATTTAGTGACCTCGGAGGGATTCAAACCCACGACTTTCAGAACCGGAATCTGACGTTCTATTCAACTGAACTACGAGGCCCCATTCGCTTTTTTTACGTTATCTTTTATGCCTAATTGCCATAAAAAACTTCATAAAAGTTTTGCAAATATAGCACAACATCTGAAATTTCGCAAAAAAACATCGTTTTTACAGCAAAAAAAAGAGCGGACAAGTATTGCCGCTCTTTTCTTTAATAAGATTTTGGAAATCACATATTACTTTAATTATAAGCAGTCTCACCATGTTCATAAACATCCAATCCTTCTTCTTCCACACGTTTCGATACGCGCAGACCGAAGAGTACATCAATGCCTTTAAAGATGATGAAGCCCATAACAATAGCCCAAATGCCGATAATAACCGCTCCCACCAACTGTGCGAGGAATAAACTTATACCTCCGCCGTAGAACCAGCCGCCGTCGGTTGCCAGCAAGCCGGTCAGCAGCGTGCCGACAAAACCGCATACGCCGTGAACTGAAGAAGCGCCTACAGGGTCGTCAATTTTAAGTACTTTGTCGATAAATTCTACAGAGAATACCATTACGATGCCGCAAATAGCGCCGATAATGATAGCTCCCCATGGCGATACGGCGTCGCAACCTGCGGTGATGCCCACCAAGCCTGCCAATACGCCGTTGAGCGTGAGGGATAGCGACGGTTTTCTGTATTTAAGCCAAGCCGTGAGCAGCGAGAAGAACCCACCGGCAGCGGCTGCCAAGTTCGTAGTCAGAAATACATGCGAAATAGCTACACGGTTTTCTTCGCCCGACGCTGCCAATTGCGAGCCGGGGTTGAATCCGAACCAGCCGAACCACAGAATGAATACGCCCAATGCGGCAATGGTAAGGTTGTGTCCCGGAATAGCTTTCGATTTTCCGTCTTTTCCGTATTTCCCGATGCGCGGTCCGAGTATCCATGCGCCAACCAATGCGACCCAACCGCCCACAGAGTGAACAATGGTAGAACCTGCAAAATCATGGAATGTAGCGCCTACCGTTCTTTCCAACCAGCCTTCCGAAGCCATCAAAAAGCCGCCGCCCCATGTCCAATGTCCTGAAATAGGATAGACAATGACACTGATAAGTATCGTGTAAATTAAATACATGTGGAATTTCGTCCGTTCCGCCATAGCTCCCGATACGATGGTAGCGGCAGTGGCGCAGAACACGGTTTGGAAAACCAGAAATCCTTCAACCGGAAGGTCGGTCGGATTCAGCCCTTCAAGACAACCCAAATTGGGTATTCCGATGAAGCCTCCTTCGCCAAACATGATGCCGAAGCCGATAAAGAAGAACAGCAACGAACCCAACATGAAGTCAAGAAAGTTTTTCATCAAAATATTAGCCGTACTTTTTGTACGGGTAAAGCCGGCTTCTACCAATGCAAAACCGGGTTGCATAAAGAATACGAGCATGGCTGCCAGCAGCATCCATACGGTGTCTAACGACAGCCCCACTTCATTATTCAGTGTTTCGACAATACTTACACTTACTGTTTCTACTACCTGTTCAGGTTCAGTAGGAGCGCTTTCTTGCGCATACACGTTTGACACGAGGGATATACCGGCAATTACCGCCAGTGAAAATAACACTAACTTTCCGCGTAGTGATTTAAAATATGTTCTCATAGTTGACATTAATTTAAAATTTTATTTTTTAAGTTATTTTTTATCGGAATTATACAACGTGGCGTCTCCCCGTTTTCCGGTACGAATACTGATAGCGTCTTCGGCAGGATAAATAAAAATCCGTCCGTCGCCGACTTCTCCTGTGTGCGCCGCTTTTTTAATAGCTTCAACCGCTTTTTCTACGTTCACATCACGAACGACAATACTGAGCAGATACCGCTCAATATAGCTTGTATCATAAATGATACCTCTGTAGATTCTTTCTTCATGGTCAGTGCCTACTCCGCGCACTTCTGCATAAGAAAACCATTCAATGTCAGCCGCAATCAAGGCTTCTTTTACTTCGTCGAATTTTGTTTTTCGAATAATTGCTTCAATTTTCTTCATAGTATTTATTATTTAAATTATTTAACTTAAAATGAAAAACCTACTACTAAATGTGCGCTTTCCGTAGCCGGTGCAATAATGCCCTGTACGAAAAGTGGTATTGAAAAAGTAGGTGTAATAGTCAACGTTTTCGTCGCTTTCAACGAAATGTCGCATATCTGGAAATCTTCTCCCTGCGCCCATAACGTTTCCGTCCACGGCGAAACGCCGATAGCTGCCGTAAAATCTGTGCCGCCACATGAAAAGTCATACGAAGCCGAGATATACGTCGAATAGTTTTGTTCCTCGCCTGTCGCTGTAATTTTCTTGTCAGCGCCTGCAAAAAACGTAGCCCACGACAAGGTCAAGGGGAATGATTCGCCGAAATTATAGGCTACCACTCCTTCGAACCGATGAGCGTCGGTATAATCCCCATACGTATACGGAGTAGCGTGCCCATCCCAATAATAATCGGTAATAGCCACTGACAATCCGCCTACGGAATAGCCGAGCGAAAGGTCAAACTCATACGCGTCGGGATTTGCAAAGCCCACCGAACCCCATGCGCCCAACGAGATCCCTTTATACGAAAATCCGAGCGATGGTTGGAACGCCGCGCCTTGGTTTTGGTTGACGCCGCGCCATACGTACTTACTTACTACATCCGCGCCCACAGATGTTTCTAACTTGTCTTGCGCCATTGCGGGTAATACACCGACAGCCATCAGACACATAGCTGTTACCCATTTTTTGTTTAGCTTCCTCATAGCCTTTGAAATTTTAATTAGTTTATACTTGAACAAATGTTTTAATGAAATGCAAATTTATATATTTTTTTTGATATACCCCAATATTTTTTCATTACATTTTCAATATTTCACACATTTTTAATATATACCCCCTATTTTTTTAGTGTTATTGCGAATAAATAATACTTTTATTTAATAATGCCTCGTTATATATATTATAAGGTATAAAAATTATCTTTTTACTTTTCCTAAAAAAAGCAATACCTTTGTACATTAATTATACATACAATTTATGGCTGACGAAAAAATCATATTTTCAATGAACGGCGTAGGAAAAACCATTCCTTCAAGCCAAAAAATCATTCTAAAAGACATATACCTCTCGTTTTTCTACGGGGCAAAAATAGGCATCATCGGGCTGAACGGATCGGGAAAGTCCACGTTGATGAAAATTATTGCAGGCATCGACAAGAGCTATCAGGGCGAAGTGGTGTTTGCGCCGGGGTACACCGTAGGCTACCTTGAGCAAGAACCGCAACTCGACGAACACAAAACCGTAAAAGAAGTGGTGCAGGAGGGCGTACAGGAAGTTGTCAGCATCCTCAAAGAATATGAGGCGGTGAATGAAAAATTTGCCGAGCCGATGAGCGACGACGAAATGAATGCGCTCATCGTACGGCAGGGCGAACTGACGGAAAAGATAGAACACGTAAACGGTTGGGAACTTGATACGAAACTGGAACGCGCTATGGACGCCTTGCAATGTCCCGACGCCGACGCACCGATAGCGCACCTCAGCGGCGGCGAACGGCGGCGTGTGGCTTTGTGCCGCCTGCTGCTCCAAGAACCCGACGTGCTGCTGCTCGACGAACCTACAAACCACCTCGACACGGAAAGCATACAATGGCTCGAAGCGCATTTGAAGCAATATAAAGGCACCGTGATTGCCGTAACGCACGACCGCTATTTCTTGGACAACATCGCAGGCTGGATTTTGGAACTTGACCGCGGCGAAGGCATCCCATGGAAAGGCAATTACAGTTCATGGCTCGACCAGAAATCAAAGCGGCTGGCGCAGGAAGAAAAGCAGGAGAGCAGGCGTCGCAAAACATTGGAGCGCGAGTTGGAATGGGTGAAAATGTCGCCAAAAGCACGGCAGGCAAAATCGAAAGCTCGACTTGGCGCGTATGAAAAAATGCTGAACGAAGACACGAAGCAAAAAGAAGAGAAACTTGAAATATTTATCCCGAACGGTCCGCGGCTTGGCGACAAGGTGATTGAATTGCAAGACGTGAGCAAAGCATACAACGGCAAAGTGCTGTTTGAACATTTGAGCTTCAAACTTCCGCCTGCCGGCATTGTAGGCGTCATCGGACCCAACGGTGCAGGAAAAACCACGCTCTTCCGCCTCATTATGGGATTGGAAAAACCCGAATCGGGCGATTTTATTGTCGGCGAAACCGTGAAACTTGCCTACATTGATCAGCAACATCAACACATCGACCCCGACAGAACGGTCTATCAAATTATTTCGCAAGACAGCGAAAATATCCGGCTCGGCAACCGCGAAATGAACGCGCGCGCGTATGTGTCGCGCTTCAACTTTTCGGGCGCTGACCAAGAAAAGAAAGCCGCCGTGCTCAGCGGGGGCGAGCGCAACCGCCTGCATTTAGCCATGGCGCTGAAAGAAGAAGGCAACGTGTTGCTGCTCGACGAACCGACGAACGACGTGGACGTAAACACCATCCGCGCGCTCGAAGAAGGGTTGGAGAATTTTGCAGGATGCGCCGTAATCATCTCGCACGACCGTTGGTTTCTCGACCGTGTGGCTACCCACATTCTTGCGTTTGAAGGAGATTCGCAGGTCTATTTCTTTGAAGGCGACTATTCGGCATACGAAGAAAACAAGAAAAAACGCCTCGGCGATACCCAGCCGAAGCGTTTTAAATATAAAAAACTGATGGAATAAACCGTAGCCGATTTATTCGGCTTGTTTTTCCACGCCGTTCATCACAATTTCGATATGGTTGTTTTGCGCGACGATCTTGGCGGCAAACTTTTGAATGTCGGCAGGCGTTAACCCGCTTAGCATTTTTTCGTAACCTGTCAAAAGGTCGATGCCGTAGAAATGGTAAAGGTAAATGAAATTTCTCCAAATACCGTTGTCGCGCAACTGTTCCTTGTATGTTTTCAGCATATATTCTTTCACTTTATTAAGGTTCTCCTTGCTCGGACCGTGCTGCGCGATGCTTTGCAAGCCTTCATGTGCTTTGGCAATCAGTTTGTCGCGCTGGTCGGCATTGGTTTCAAAAGAAATTTGCATTTTATAGTGCGCGTTAGGGTAGGAGCGTACTTCGCCGGCTACGCCTACGCCGTAAGTCCCGCCATCTTCTTCGCGAATAGTTTCGGTATATACAATATCCAGAATTTGCGTGAGCACATTCATCTTTAAAAGATTTTTAGGCACGTAAGCCATATCGCCCGAACGGAGGGAATACACGGTTATTTTTGGAATCGTCATGTCCTTGTCGAAATAGTTTTTTACGTCGCCTTTCCGAATATAGACTTTATCGTCGCGCGCCGCCTCCTTGCGCCCTGCCGACGGCAACGAAGCAATGTACTGTTCCACCAACGGTTTCAACACAGCAAGGTCTATATTCCCGACAAACGTAAATATAAAGTCGCCGACGTCTTTGAAGCGGTCTTTGTAAATTTCCATGATGCGCGAGTAGTTCGCTTCTTTCAATATCTCCGCCGTGAATTGTGTAGTGAGCGGGTGGTTTCGGTATAAGGTTGATACCAGCGTATCGTTAAATACAGCATAAGGATTGGCGTCCCGATTTTCGAGTTGTGATTTCAGACGCGACATCAGCGACTGGAACGCGACGGTATCGGTACGCGGCGCGGTAACGTTCAGATAGACCAGCTGCATCATCGTTTCGAGGTCTTTCGGCGGACAATAGCCCGATAGCCCTTCGTTGTTGTTGTCGACCCGCGCGTTCACCCATGCCTGCTTGCCGGCAAGTACTTTCTGCAAATCGGTTTTGCTGAACGCGCCCAGTCCGCCTTCCGGTACAACCATATTGAGTAATTTCAGATTCACCGCCTCGCCGACGTCATACAGCGACGTACCGCCGGGGCTTATGGCATAGAACTGTATCTCGTCGTCTTGAAAATCGGTTTGTTTAATAAAAACACGTGCGCCGTTCGACAATTTCCATGCCACCGTCCCGAATCTTTTATCAACGCTTTCGCCGACCACTTTGCCTGCTTTGGGTACGTCGGAAAGCAACGGCTCGTTGGTTACGGTTTCGGCATACGGCTCAATATCTTCGGCTTTCACGGCGGTAACCACGTCGAGCAATTCGGCTTTCGACGGATAGGTCAAGCCGTCTTTCTTGGGTCCCATCACGGCTATTACCATGTTTTTGTCGCCCACCCAACCGGCAACTGTTTGGTTAACCGCATCAACCGGAATCATATTGACCACCGCTTTGTAAAATTCATATTCATACTCAATGCCGGGAATCACATCGCCGTCTTCAAAATGACGGACGTATTCGCTCGCATAAGTTCCACTTTTCTGCTTGTCGCGTTCGTTATACCGATTTTCCAGATAGCTCAGAAAATTACTTTGGGCGCGCGCATACTCCGAGGCGGTGAAGCCGAAACGCTTCACGCGTTCTATTTCGCGCACCAGCGTCGCCAGTCCGCTTTTGACCTCGGTTTCGCGCACCGCGGCATAGCCTGTAAACGCTTCTTTTGTTTTTGTTACAAAAAAATCATCGTCATATACGTAAGCGCCCATGAACGGCGGCTGCGGCTGTTGCAACAATTCCTGCAAACGGTCGTGCACCATTGTGCTTGCCACGTTTTTGATATAATTTGCAACCAAGGCGGCTTGCGTGGGTTTCAACTCTTCGGGCAGCCCGTCGTGCTTGTAGAACAACAGTATACTGGCGGTTGTCGCTTCGGCGTCGGAGGCGAGGCTTACGATAGGCTCGTCGTTGTCCGGCACCGGAAAATATTCGCGAAAGGCGGGGTTCACCGGCGCAGGAATATCGGCAAACAGCGCCGTGAGCTTCTGTTCAATCTGCGCCGCGTCAATGTCGCCTACTATGATGACCGCCTGCAAATCGGGGCGATACCATTTTTTATAATAAGCGCGTAGCTCGTCGGGCTTGAAGTGGTCTACCACGTCCATCAACCCGATAGGCATCCGGTGTCCGTAGCGGCTGTCGGGGAATATGTCGGGCAGCAGCGTTTCGTACATCCGCATGGTAGCGCCCTGTCCCGAGCGCCACTCTTCGTGGATGACGCCGCGTTCCTTGTCTATTTCTTCGGGATCGAGGGCAATGCCCGCCGACCATTCGTGCAGCACCAGCAGGCAGGTATCGACAATCCCCTCGCGGCTCACCGGTACGTTCGACATGTTATACACCGTTTCGTCAAAACCGGTGTACGCATTCAGGTTTGCGCCGAATTTCACGCCTATCGTTTCCAAATAATTACTCATCGTTTTACCCGGCAGCCGCGTCATGCCGTTAAACGCCATGTGCTCGAGAAAATGCGCCAGCCCGCGCTGCGAATCTTCTTCCAGTACCGACCCCACTTTTTGGGCGATAAAAAACTCGGCTTGCCCCGCAGGCTCTTCATTGTGGCGGATGTAGTAAGTCAATCCGTTGGATAACTTCCCATACCGTACTTTCGAGTCAATAGGCACGGCAGGCATTTGCGCCTGCACTACGGTTGCCGTACAAACTGCTACGCCAAGCAGCAGCGAAAATAAATGACCAAATCGTTTCATATAAGCATAATTTTAAATATTAAGACGTGCAAGATACGATATTTTTATTTAACAAAAAAATGTATTACTTTTGCCGCTCGGTTAATAAGAATTGATAATTAAAAAGATAAATAGCATGGAAAAAACATTACGGGATTCGGTACTTATGCGTTGGATAATGCTGGTACTTTTAAGTGGATTGACATTTGCAACCTACTGGTTTCAGGACTTTATGGGAGGTTTGCAAGACCTTTTATCTACCGAATACGGCTATACGAGCGAGCAATTCGGACGGATAATCAGCATGACGACCATCGCGAATGTCTTTGGTATGATTATTGTCGGAGGAATTGTTCTCGATAAATGGGGTATTCGTCGGGCAGGGCTTATTTTTGGCAGTTTGGCAACGCTCGGAGGGCTAATGGTTTATTTAGCTTCGGTAAATACTTTTGGCAGTGATCCAAATACAAAAATATGGCTGATGGGTATCGGTCGTATGATGTTTGGCTCTGGACTTGAGGTCGTTTGTGTGGTCGCCACCCGAACCATCGTGAAGTGGTATAAAGGTTACGAACTTGCCTTAGCTATGGCTATCAATATGGGATTCGGACGTTTAGGCTCGGCAATGGGTATCGCTGTTTCGCCCGATATTGCTGCCGGCTCATCTTCTACGGCTATCGGATTTGCCGCTTCATTGTTGGGGTTGGCATTAATTATGTTTGTAATATATCTCTTCTTTGATGTAAAATTAGATAAGCAAAACGCCGCCGGAGCAGCAAATAAAGCCGAAGAGGAAGAGTTTAAAATATCGGATTTGCTGAAATTAGTCAAAAATTCCACCTTTATTTATATATCGTTGCTATGCGTAACATTTTACGCGGCGGTATTTCCGTTTATACAATATGCTACCGGCTTATTGGTCAATAAATTCGGATTTACTTCCGAATTGCCGGAAAGTGCGGCTGTAGTTGTCGGAGGCAGCGCGGCATTAGGCAATTCATTGGTTTTCGTAGGATTATTCCTGTTTGCAATCTGTTTTTCGACAGTCCCGCCCATATTAAAAAGTAAAAATGCGAGATTGTGCGGACGCGTACTCATATTGCTGTTATTTTCCGGCTACATATACCTGCTCAAAGATGTATTTGAAGTCTGGTTGCAGAACGGTCAGAAAACCACTTCGCTCATTCCGTTAGGTACAATCATTTTCACACCTATTTTCGGTAGCATTGTTGACAAAAAAGGGAAAGCAGCCTCATTAATGATATTGGGTTCGTTTTTGCTGATTTTCGCACACTTGTCCCTATCCGTTTTCAACAGTGTGGTGTTGGGATATATCGGATTATTAAGTTTAGGCGTAGCCTTTTCGTTAGTTCCGGCGGCGATGTGGCCCTCGGTAGCAAAAATCGTTCCCGAAAACAGGCTTGGCACAGCCTATTCCACCATGTTTACCGTGCAAAACTGGGGACTACTCGTCTTTTTCTGGGGTATAGGCGCTTTGCTCGATTTTGTGAATCATGACAAACTGCAAGCTATCAAAGACGGTACAGCCGTTTACGATTATACGATACCTATTCTTCTGTTGGTCGCCTGCGGTATCATTTCCATATTTTTGGCATACAAATTGAAAAAAGCCGATAAAAAATATGGTTACGGACTTGAAGAGCCGAATATGAAGTAGTATTTGTAGGGCGCGATTCTGAAAAATCCGTCAATTAAGAACACGTATCCGCCGCAAGATTTCTTCTTTTTGCAGCAGCACAGCTATTTCAAACATTCCTGCGCCTTTTGACGCGCCCACCACACAAAGCCGGAACGCATTCATGACCGCTCCGATATTCAACTGATTGCGTTCAATCCATTGATGTACAGCTTGTTCGATATTCTCCGTAGTGAAAGGAGCAACGGTTTCGAGTACGGAAGCCAACTGTTTCATCAGATTCGGGGTTTCAGGCTTCCAGTGTTTTTCCATAGCTTTGGGGTCGTAAGAAGTAGGCGCGACGAAAAAATACGCCGACAGTTCCCAAAAGTCCTTTACAAACGCCGCCCGTTCTTTAATGAACCCACACACCTGCGCCGTATATTCAGCCGACGTTGCGACGCCGCGTTCGTGCAAAAACGGCAAATAGAGCTGTGCCAATTCTTCGTTGGATTTTGTCCGAAGATACTGTTGGTTGAACCATTTTGCCTTGTCGGGATTGAATTTCGCGCCCGATTTCACCACGCGGTCTAACCCAAACGCCGACACCAATTCGTCCAACGAAAACAGCTCCTGTTCCGTCCCCGGATTCCATCCCAACAACGCCAGCATGTTGATAAACGCTTCGGGAAAATAGCCGTCTTCACGATAGCCCCGCGACAGTTCTCCGCTTTTCGGGTCAGTCCATTCGAGCGGAAACACCGGAAATCCTAACCGGTCGCCGTCGCGCTTGCTGAGCTTGCCTTTGCCGTCGGGCTTCAGCAGCAACGAAAGGTGCGCAAATTCGGGCTGCGTGTCCGTCCACCCGAACGCTTCATACAATAAGTAGTGCAACGGCAATGAGGGCAACCATTCTTCGCCCCTGATAACGTGCGAAATATCCATTACATGGTCATCCACGATGTTTGCCAGATGGTAGGTAGGCAACTCGTCCGTCATTTTCCAAAGCACTTTATCGTCGAGGGTTGCGGTGTTTACGGTTATTTCTCCGCGAATGAGGTCGTGCATGGTTACTTCGCGGTTTTCGGGCATTTTAAACCGTACAACCCACTGTTTTTCTGTTTTCAGCCGATGGGCTACTTCGTCGGCAGGCAGTGTCAGCGAAGTTTGCAGTTGCGTCCGCACGGCATGGTTATACGTAAAAGTCTCCTTTTTCTCTTCGGCTTGTTTTCTTAGTGTATCTAAGGATTCGGAGGTATCGAAAGCGTAGTAGGCATGTCCGCTTTGCACCAACTGTTCGGCATATTGCCGGTACAACGCTTTACGTTGCGACTGGCGGTAAGGCGCATGGGGGTTTGCGGCGTCTGTCTGTTCCGCTACCGCGTCGGCGCCGGTTAAGCCTTCGTCGGGGCGTATACCGCACCACTGCAACGCTTTAATGATATATTCCTCTGCGCCGGGCACAAAACGCCCGCTGTCGGTATCTTCAATGCGGAGAATGAACGTACCGCCATACTGTCGGGCAAATAAATAATTAAATAGAGCTGTCCGCACACCGCCTATATGTAAGGGTCCGGTGGGACTTGGAGCAAACCGTACACGTATTTTTCGAGATTTTAATGCCATAAATCAATAATTTTGTATTACCTTTGTAGTTTACAAAGGTAGTAACTTTTTTTGCAATGAAGAAAATTATCATTTCCCTCTTGGTTTTAATTCCTTGTTGTGCAATGGCTCAGCTAAAAATTAATGAAATCATGTCTAACAATGTATCGTTCGTTATGGACGAGAAATGGAATTTTAGCATGTGGGTTGAATTGTACAATGCAGGCTCATCAACTGAGAATTTGAATACTTATTATTTTACCGACAACCTTGCCGAACCTCAGAAATGGCGTCCGGAGAGCCAGTCGGTAGGAGCAAGCGGATTTGCTACGTTGTGGTTTGAACGTAACGACTTTAACGGGATTCCCAATCCGGCGCATGCGAATTTTAAACTCGACCCCGAAGGCGGCGTATTATATTTGTTGAAATCCGGTGGTGCGATAGCCGACTCGGTAACGTATCCGGCGCAATACCGCAACGTATCGTACGGCAGAAAAACCGACGGCGCCAATGAATGGGTGTTTTTTACCGAGCCGAGCAAAGCAATAGGAAGCAACGTTACACCGGGCATTGAAATAATTTCGGCAACAGCCACATGGAACTATTGGTACAAAACCGCAACAATTCCCGCCGGCGATTGGACGTCGGGCAGTTACAACGATGCTGCGTGGGAAAAAAATAAACAAGCGCCGTTGGGCTACGGTAAATCTTCGATAAAAACCACTATAGGAGAAAGAAATAATCCTCCGGTGCAAACAGGTTATTTCCGTAAAAAAATCACTATAGCCGATAAAACAGCCGTTACTTCCCTTAAGGTAAATGCATCCATAGACGATGGGGCAGTATTCTATGTAAACGGCACGGAAGTGTACCGTTTTAACCTGCCCGACGGTACAATCTCATACACTACACCGGCTAATACAGCTAACGGCGACCCAACTTCTTTGGACTTTGACATTCCCATTAGTTTAATCACGAACGGCGAGAACACCATTGCGGTAGAAGTACACCAGTCTGCCGACCTTAACAGCTCCGATTTCGTATTCGGCTTGTCAATGTCGTACAAACTTGCATCCAGCGGCGACCCGACCGACTCGAATAACGGTAAAAAATATGCGTCTGCCGTGTGCGCAGACCCGAAATTTGAAAAAGCTGCGGGCTTTTACACCGGTTCGGTCAGCGTAACATTTACCGCTCCCGCCGCAGGCGAAGCCATTTACTACACCACCAACGGCTCAGAACCCACGAAAGCCTCCACGCTATATACCGGCACAGCCATTACCTTGACGCAAACCACGCCGGTGCGTGCCGTAGCAATAGCCGACAACAAAATTTCCAGTAAAGTGGTTACGGCAACCTATTTCGTAAACCAACGCGAACCGGCGCTGCCTGTGCTGTCGCTCACTACCAACCAAGAGTATTTTTATGACGACGAAATCGGCATCTATGTAACCGGCACAAACGGTACTCGCCTTCCCGGACAAGACTGCGGGAACACCGCCAACTGGTTTCAGGATTGGAATCGCCCGATAAATTTCGAGATTTTTGATAAAGACGGTGCGCAGCGCATCAGTCAGGAATTGGATATTTCCATATCGGGGCAATGTTCGCGTAACAGAGGCTTGCGCGGATTTACCATATCGCCCAGAAATAAGTTTGGCAGCAATAAATTGGACTACGATATTTTTACGGCAAAAGCCGGACATAAATACAAGGACATCATGTTGCGTGCAGGCGGTACGGAAGCCGACTGCTCGACCATGCGCGACGCCTTGTCGCAATCGGTGGCAGCCGCCACGAACGTTGATTACCTTGCCTACGAGCCTGCGGTGCTTTTTGTGAACGGCGAATATTGGGGCATCCGCAATATCCGCGAACGCAGCAATAAAGATTTCCTGTATTCCAACTATGGGCTTGGCGAAAACGATTTCTTCCTCTACGACAGGGATAATATGTTTGCCGGCGGTTCGGAGTTCCTGAGCACATACAATGCCATTATGAGCAATAGTCTGAATTATAAACAGTTGTGCGAGCAAATGGATGTGGACAATTACATGGACTACATCATTGCCGAACAATTTTCCCGCAACTGGGACTGGCCCCAGAACAACATCAAGGTATGGAAGAAAAAAGCAGACGGCGGAAAATGGCGCTGGATTTTGTTCGATTTGGATATGTCATTCGGCTATTTGGAATTTGCCGACCAATCATTCCAAACAATGGTAAACGGCGGACCTTTTGCCAACGATCCGGGGTCCAAATTCGGACAGATGTTCAAAACACTTACCGATAATAGCGACGACTTCTACACCGAATTTCTGGCGCGGTTGTGCGTACGACTCTCTACTGTATATGCGCCCGACAGGGTAAGGCACATCGTGGATAGCCTTGTGAGCAAGATAAGCCCCGAAATGGGGTATCACAAAGCGCGATGGACGTCAAGCGAATGTGATTTTAACAATGAAGTGGACCTCATGCGTAATCGTGCTCAAAGCCGCGCCAGCGCCGTATGGAGCGATGCCTGCTCGTTTTTCGGACTTTCATGTTCCCGCCACAACATTAAGTTGAGTTCCAATACAGGCAAAGCGACTTATAAAGTATATACCACGCCGGTGTTGCAAGATGCGGTAACGATACAATATTTTGATAGCCATCCGGTAAAAATTGAAGCCGAACGCATATCCGGTTATCAATTTCAGTATTGGCTGAAAGATGCAAAAGATACGATACGCAACACGGTGTATAGCAGCAACAGCGTATCGGCTAATGTTACCCTGCAAGCCGTGTACGAAGAATCGGAAGACGACGGCTTTCTGAAAATATACATCAACGAAGTGAGCGGCAACGAAGAATGGATTGAACTCTACAATGCCGAAGCCAGCGACGTCAATTTGTCGGGCTACACCATCCGCAAAGTTGACGAAGAGGGAAAAGTAGTCAATTGGGACATACCAACCGGTACAACCATTGAAGCAAAAGGATTCCGCACGTGGACGAAAGGCGTCGGCGACGGTTTCACGTTTGGCATTTCGGCGAAAAAAGACGTAACATTCCGCCTTCTTGAGAATTCCGGTAAAAAAGAAATTATTGACAATTTTGTCATCACCGCGCCGCTGTATTCCGAAGGCGACCTGCGCACCGTAGGGCGCATCACCGACGGCGCCGACAGTTTGGTGATATTCCTTAACGGCGGAACGAAAAACGCCTCGAATGGCGGCGAAACAGATAAGCCCGCCCCTGAAAAGGTAGAAGAAGGGCAGGCGGTAGGCTACCCGAACCCTGCAAAAGACAACCTGAATATGGCGCTGAGCAAAACCATGACGTCGGTGGACGTTACGGTATATTCGATGCTCGGCAATCCCTGCTCGCAGCAACACTACGTCAACACGTCAACCGTGAACGTCGATATTTCACACTGCCCCGCAGGCTTGCTGGTGGTACGGATTCAAACTGAAGGCGAAAAAGACATCGTAAAGCGAGTCCTCAAGCTATAACGGATTATTTCCGATGAAAAAAATCCTCTTTTCTCTGTTGATTTTAATGCCTTGTTGCGCCGCGGCTCAGCTTAAAATCAATGAAATTATGCCGAACAACGTGTCGGCAATGCTGGATGAGGATTGGAATTTCAGCATGTGGGTCGAAGTATATAATACAGGCTCATCGGCTGACAATCAAAGCAACTATTATTTCACCGACAAACTTGCCGAGCCTAAGAAATGGAAGCCTGCAAGCCAATCAATTGCTGCGCAAAAATTCAGCACGCTTTGGTTTGAACGCGAAGATTTCAACCGGCACGCCAACTTTAAATTAGACCCCGAAGGCGGTACATTATATTTGTTGAAAGCCAATGGCGAGATAGTTGATTCGGTAACTTATCCGGCACAACACCGCAACGCATCCTACGGCAGAAAGACCGATGGAGGCGACGAGTGGGTGTTTTTTACCGAGCCGAGCCGAGGCGCGTCGAACAACAATAAAAAAACCGCAAGCGCGGCGTGTGAAGCCCCGAAAATACTGACGGCAGCCGGTTTCTATTCAGGGTCGGTAGGGGTAACGTTTGCGCCGCCCGCATCCGGCGAAACCGTTTACTATACCCAAAACGGCTCAGAGCCTACAAAAGCCGCTACAAAATATACTACCGGCGACCTCATTACGCTCTCAAAAACCACTTGCCTGCGCGCCGTAACGGTGGCTGCCGACAAACTGTCAAGCCCTGTGGTTACCGCTACTTATTTTGTCAACGCGCGTGCATTTACTCTGCCTGTGGTATCCCTCTCTACGGATGAAAAATATCTGAAGGATAACGAAATCGGCATCTACGTGCAAGGCACAAACGGCGTTCCAAATGCCTATGGACAATGCGACGGCGTAGTAGCAAACTGGTTCAGGGATTGGGATCGTCCTGTAAACTTTGAATTGTTTGATGTGTCGGGCAAGCAACGCCTCAGTCAAGAATTGGACATTTCCATTGCAGGCTACTGTTCGCGCAATCAACCTCAAAAAGGACTTCATGTGAAGCCAAAAAATAAATTCGGCGATAACAAGTTGTCCTACGATTTCTTTACTTCGAAACCCGGGCATAAATATAAGGACATCCAGATGCGGGCGTCAGGCACAGAATCGGGCTGCTCAATGATGCACGACGCTTTTGTTACTTCCATTGCCATCGGACGCATGAATCAGGATTACCTTGCCTATCAACCGGCAGTACTCTTTGTGAATGGCGAATATTACGGCATCCAGAACCTCCGCGAACGCAGCAATACCGATTTTCTGTATTCCAACTACGGACTGGCTGAAGACGAAGTGATTGAGATTGACTATAGGGCTGTGCAAGATCATACAAGCAGTGAATATGAAGCATTTTATAGCGATGTAATGGGGCGCAACCTGCACGACGATGCGCAATACCAAGCGGTATGCGAACGGATAGACATCGACAGCTATATGGATTATGTCATCATGGAAGTGTATATCTCCAATTGGGACTGGCCTCAGAATAATTACAAACTGTGGAAGAAAAAAAATAACGGCAAATGGCGTTATATCTTATACGACCTTGACTTCGGATTCGGTAATTTGGGCGGTTGCAACGACGGTATATTTACTAATCCATGGGGTGGAAACGGTTCTCCTTTCTGGCAAATATTCAATAAGTTGAAAGAAAATGAAGGATTTCGAAAGGAACTTTTAGCGCGGTTTTGCGCCCATATTGCCACTACCTTTTCCCCTCAGAGAGTGGAACATATATTAGACAGTCTGTCTTCAAAAATTGCGGACGAGATGGTGTATCACCGGCAGCGGTGGCCCTCGTCGGAATGTGGAGGCTTTCAAAATGCGGTGAACACCATGCGCAGTTTTGCGAATTGCCGTCCGGCGAATGTGCTGAGCCAGTTGGGCAACTATTTCGGCGTTTCATCGGTGCGGCACAAGATTGAGCTTAGCTCCAACACCGGCAAGGCTACCTATAAGTTTCTGTCGGCAACAATCCTCGACGATTCGGCAACAGTGCAATACTACGACGGTCAGCCGGTTTCGATAGAAGCAAACGAAATGTCGGGCTATACATTTACACATTGGGAAATCGAATCGCAAGGAAAGACCGTTGCGCTTATTTCGCTGAACGACACGTGGAAATATTGGGACAAAAACGCCGCGCCTGCAGGCAATTGGAAGGCAGGAAGCAGCTACGACGACTCACAATGGTCGAGCGGAATATCATCATTCGGTTACGGACAGACAGTAAACACCACCATCAGCTATGGCGGAAACGGAAGCAACAAATATACAACGGCTTATTTCCGTAAAATCGTAACCCTTGACGACACGTTAAATAAAAATGCCTTCGAAATTATTGTCCGCATAGACGACGGCGCGGTATTCTATATCAACGGCGTTGAAATCTATCGCTACAACCTGCCTACCGGCGATATAAACTACAATACGAAAGCCATTACCGCATGGGGCGGGGCGGAAACTGTGATATTCGAAGTGCAAAAAAGTTGGTTGAAAGAAGGCGAAAACGTCATTGCCGTAGAAGTGCATCAGGCTGCGTCTACAAGCTCCGACTTGGTATTCGACCTGTCGCTGAACTACAAAAGCAAATCCGACGAAAAAATATATACGGCAACCGACCGTCTTTACGCCGACACGCTTAGCGCTGACCTGAAACTGACAGCCATATACGAAGAATCGACAATCGCCGCGGCGAAGAAAATATACATCAACGAAGTGAGCGGCAACGAAGAATGGATTGAACTCTACAACGCCGAAACCGTCGCAGGAGATTTATCGAACTACATTATCCGTAAAATTGACGAAGGCGCAATAGTAACCGAATGGAACATACCTGCCGGTACAACTATTGACGCAAAAGGATTCCGCACATGGACGAAAGGCGTAGAAAACAGCTTCACGTGGGGCATCTCGGCGAAAAAAGACGTAACATTCAGGCTTCTTGACAATCGCGGTGGAGTCATTGACAATTTTATCATCACCGCGCCGCTGTATTCCGAAGGCGATGCACGTACCGTAGGGCGCATCACCGACGGCGCAGACAGTTTGGTGATATTCCTTGACGGCGGAACGAAAAACACCTCGAATGATGAGGGAACGCAAGAATCCTTGCCGGTTGATCCTCCGCCGGTTGATACGACGCAGGTAGGCGAAGGGCAGACGGTAGGCTATCCGAACCCTGTAGTCAATAATGATTTGAAGATAGCGCTGGGCAAAACCATGACGTCGGTGGACATTACAGTATATTCGTTGCTCGGCAATCCCTGCTCGCAGCAACACTACGCCAACACGGCAACCGTAAATGTCGATCTCTCGCATTGCCCCGCAGGCTTGCTCTTGCTACGGATTCAAGCTGAAGGCGAAAAAGATATGGTAAAGCGAGTCCTCAAGCTATAACGGCTTGTGCATGCGGATTTTAATGTTCAACGCCGTGAGCGTAAGATTCACCAACGGCGACAGCATATTGAAAAAACAATACGGCAGATAGTCAAGCGTGGCGACGCCCAGCACCTTGGCTTGCGTCGCGCCGCAACTGTTCCACGGAATCAACACGGACGTAACCGTGCTCGAATCTTCAAGCGCACGGCTCAGCACTTCGGGCTGGTAACCCTTTTCACGGTAGATGTTTTGCCACATCTTGCCTGAAATGATGATCGACAGATACTGGTCGCAGGTCGTAATATTGAAAATAATGCCCGTCAACAAGGTAGAACCCACGAGCGACGTGCGGTTCACGACCAGCGAAATCAACGCCCCTGTGATGCGCGCCAGACATCCGCAGGCATCCATCATACCCCCGAAAATCATGGCTGAAATAATCAGGAAAATGGTGTGCAGCATACCGCTCATGCCGCTTGTTGAAAGCAGCTTGTCGATTTCGTTTACGCCCGTATGGAGGCTCATGTCGCCCATCACGGCTTGCATCAACAGTTGATAGCGGTTTTCAAAACTGCCTGCCGCTACCAGATTTCCCAACAAATCGGACTGGAATACCAATGCACACAACACACCCAGCAAAATACCCACGACCATGGCGGGAATTGCCGGTATCTTTTTAATGATAATAATAATCAACACCGCCGGTGCAAGCAGCAGCCACGGCGACGTGTTGAACTGCGCGCCGATGTGCTGCCTGATATAATCCGTATCGGGCGTCATCCCGTATGCCGACTTGAAAATGCCGATGACGGCAAAAATGATAAACGTCAATGCCCATGCCGGAAGAGTCGTAAATACCATGTAGCGGATGTGCGTGAATAAATTCGTTCCGCCCACGGCAGCCGCAAGGTTCGTGGTATCCGACAGCGGCGACATCTTGTCGCCGAAGTACGCGCCCGAAATCACCGCGCCTGCTACAAGCCCGTGGGGCATGCCAAACGCATTGCCAATGCCGATAATCGCCACGCCGATAGTCGCAATCGTTGACCACGAGCTGCCTGTAGCCAACGACACGACGCTGCAAATCACCACCACCGCCGCCAAAAAAAACGCAGGGTGCATGATGGAGACCCCGTAATAAATCATCATCGGAATGATGCCGCTAATCATCCACGCGCCGCTCAGCGCGCCAATCAACAGTAAAATGATGATCGGTTCGAGCGCCGTATGGATCGTATGGATTATTTTGTCGCGCATCGTTTTCCATTTCACGCCGTTGCTCCACCCCAACAGCCCGCAAACGAGCGCCGCCAGTAACAATACTGTCTGGTTCGCGCCGCCCAGCGCATCGTCAAAATAACGTACGTTTACGAAAAGCAACGCAACTAAAATCACTACCGGCAGTAACGCTTGCCATAGCCTCGGCTTTTTTTCACCGCTGCGGGAGAAGTCTGTCTTTTTGCGAAATATCATTGTGCAAAGGTAAGAATATTATTTAATTGTTGAACTGTTTAATTGTTGAATCGTTGAGTTGTTTAAGTCGTCCAAAGGCTTCGCTTCACGCTTCACGCTTCGCTTCGTTATGTAAAAAAAATCACGTAATTTTGCCGTATGAATATCGCACACCTTACATTCGACCGCTATCCGTTGTTCCTTGCCCCCATGGACGAAGTAACGGACGCCTCGTTCCGTTTTATCTGCAAACATTTCGGGGCTGATATGATGTACACCGAGTTTGTCGCTGCCGACGGGCTTATCCGCGATGCCGCTTCCACGCTGGCAAAAATGCGGATTTATGACCACGAACGCCCTGTAGGCATACAGCTTTACGGACACCTCCTCGAACCTATGACGGAAGCCGCTCGCATTGCCGAACAGGCTGCTCCCGACGTGATTGATATAAACTTCGGATGCCCGATGAAAAAAATTGCCAACCGCGGCGCAGGGGCGGGAATGTTGCGCGAACCCGACAAAATGGTGGAAATGACGCGCCGGATTGTGCGGACGGTCAACGTGCCGGTTACGGTAAAAACACGCCTCGGCTGGGACGACGACAGCAAAATCATTGTGGAACTTGCCGAACGATTGCAGGACGTGGGCATCGCCGCCATCACCATCCACGGACGTACGCGCGCGCAAATGTACAAAGGCGAAGCCGATTGGACGCTGATTGGCGCAGTGAAAAACAACCCGCGTATGCACATCCCTGTCATCGGCAACGGTGACGTGAACAGCCCGCAGCGCGCCCGCGAAATGTTTGACCGCTACGGCGTGGACGCCCTCATGATAGGACGCGCCACCTACGGTCATCCGTGGATTTTCAGAGATTGTAAACATTATTTGGAACACGGCGACTTGCTGCCCGACATGACCGTGAATGAACGGGTAACGCTTGCCAAGCTACACCTTGCCAAATCACTTGAAGAAAAAGGCGCACACACCGGCGTACTCGAAATGCGCCGGCATCTCAGCCACTACTTCAAAAACCTGCCTGACTTTAAAGATACACGCAGCAGCCTCGTTACGGAAAACGACGCCGAACAGGTATTCGCCATTCTTGACTATATCGGTGAGCGGTGGGGATAGTGAATACCGGCAAAACGATTTGTTTAACCTTAGGATAAAATCACTAATAATACTTCTTGACCCTCTTACAGCGGTAGTTCGGAAGCTTCTGTCGTTTCTTCCGTTTCGAGTTGTGGTGCGGTAGTGGGAAATTCAGGTTGTCCGGGAAGACTTTCTATGTTTTCAAGACGGTCGGGGATAGCCATGTGATTGCCTTCAGACCTGTTTGCTACAAAAGCAGTAGCAGCCAAGCACGTGATAAGAATAGCCAATGCCAGCAACCAAGTGGCTTTTTCGAGAAAATCAGCGGTTTGACGAACGCCAAATGCCTGGTTTCCGGCAGCAAAATTAGCAGCCAATCCGCCGCCTTTGGAATTTTGCACCAACACTACCAGCGTGAGTAAAATGCTGAAAATAATAATAAATACAGCGCAAACAGTGTACATACGTTTAGAATTTAGATTTTAATTTTAAATCTTTGATTAAAGATGCAAAGTAAATACTTTTTTTTGGTTTTTGCAAACTTAACTTTTTATATACGTCAATTGCCTGCGAATAAAAACCCTGTTCTGTATATATTTTAGCCAATGTTTCGGTTACCATATCTATGAACGTATAATTATTGCAAGGTTTTACGGATGGCATCAAATCGTTGGTGCACGGCAAGGCGCTTGCCACAGGTCTGATTCTCGGTTTTTCGGTAATGAAACGTCCGACGGCGTCATTTCCGGGATTTTCGGGTTCTTCCATCCCGAAATAATCGCCTGAGGGGGCTGCTGTAAATGTTTCCGGCAGCGGTGGTAGCGGGGCAGGCAGAGTGGTTATCGGTTGCGGGTAGGCAATCGGTTGCGTGCTTGCAGGTGTTTCTGCTGGCGTGTTTTCCACAACGGCGGGTAGCGGTGTAGCGGCTTTCAGTTGCTGTAGCCGTTGGTACAATCGCCGCCGGTTGATTGTATAAACGGCAACTACCGGTGTATAACTCCTTGTTTTATGACTGTCGCTCAACTGATAGGCTTCGAGCAACAGTTGGCGGGCGATACCGCACCACGGATATTGTTCGGCAAATTGTCTGATGCGTTCCGTGCTGTCGGCAGCGGGCGGCGGCGGCGCGATACTGATACATTGTAAAAAGAGAGGAATATTCATTACCAATTTGCTACGGCGTTATTAAAGATGTCTTCTATAAGTTTTTCTATAATTTGTGTAACGAGTTGTTCCTGCGCAGAGTCAAGTGTCTGACTTGAATCAAAATCTTCGTATTGCGAGAACGATTTATCGTAACTTTGCTTGGTGTCTATGTTATTTATATATCTTATTTTTACGGTAACCGTGAGGCGGTTGGTAGAAGCTATTTCGTTGGCTTGCACTGCCATTGAGGTTACGTCGTAGTTGGTTATTTCGCCTTCAAACTGCAGGTCGCCGTCTTCGGTAACCAACGATAGGCGCGTGTTGCGGGTAAATTTGTCTTTCAGCGCTTCCGTAAGCGTGTTGCTGAGCGAAGGATACACGATGGGCGCCATATTCTCAATGTAAGCAATAGATACGGTTTTCGCTTCGGGCGAAATGGATGTGCCGGTAAAAGAATAGCCGCCTTTGCAGGCTTGCAATCCCCATACACAAATCATACACACAAGAATACTTGTGGCTATCGATCGTGTTTTTGACATCCGTGTCTTGATTTTTTTTGCGGATAATTGTTTAAATAATATCATATTCTCTCAGTTTTCTGTATAAAGTACGTGTCGAAATGCCTATTTCTTCCGCTGCAAGTTTGCGGTTGCCGTCATTTTTCTCAAGCGCCTTGCGGATTAAGAATTTCTCATGGTCTTCCAGCGAAAGGTTGTCTTCTTCTACCTCTTCGGTATCTGTAATATTTTCAGGTATAGAATGTTGTACGTGATTCGCATGGTTGATGTTTATCGGCGCGTTGGTCTGTTGGCGGTTTTGCGACAACTCGTGAACCACTTGTTTCAGGCTGTTCATGTCATTACGCAGGTCGAACAATATATTATAAAGTATCTCTCGCTCCGATGTGGACGATTTTGACTCCGCAGAGGTTTCATAAAGCACCGGCAATGACGAACTACTGTAGTGCGGTAGATAGGCAGTGAGTATTTCCGGCGGAATAACCCGCTCTTTTTCAATCACCGAGAGTTGCTCCGTTACGTTTTTCAGTTGGCGGATATTGCCGTGCCAATAATAATTCTTCAGGATTTCCTGCGCTTCGGGTGTAAGGTTTACGACAGGCATACGGTAGCGTTCGGCAAAATCAGCCGCAAATTTGCGGAACAAAAGAACAATATCGTCTTTACGTTCGCGCAAAGAAGGAATGATAATAGGCACGGTGTTAAGCCGATAATACAAATCTTCGCGGAAACGTCCGTTTTGCACCGCCTGCATGGTATTTACATTGGTAGCCGCAATGACCCGTACATTGGTTTTCTGCGCTTTCGACGAGCCGACTTTGAAAAATTCGCCTGACTCAAGGACACGCAACAGCCGTACTTGTGTAGAGAGTGGAAGTTCAGCTACTTCATCAAGAAAAATCGTGCCGCCGTCAGCCACTTCAAAATATCCCTTTCGCATGTCGTGAGCGCCTGTAAAAGAGCCTTTTTCGTGTCCGAACAATTCCGAATCAATAGTACCTTCGGGAATTGCGCCGCAGTTTACTGCAATGTAAGAACCGTGTTTCCGGCTGCTGAATTGATGGATAATCTGGGGAAACACTTCTTTTCCCACGCCACTTTCGCCGGTAATCAACACCGAAAGGTCGGTAGGCGCAACTTGGCAAGCAATGTCCAGCGCCCGATTTAAACCGGGTGTATTGCCAATGATGTCAAATCGTTGCTTCAAACTTTTCAGATCCATACCTTAATAATAAATGTTTACAAAAATACGGTTTTTTGCCGACAAACGCAAAAAAAAGTGTTAAATTTGGAAAAAAAGCATTTTTTTTGTGTATTTGCAAAATGAGTTGTATCTTTGTACCCAATAATTTTATTGTATTAACTTTTAAAATAACATAGGATATGAAGAAAAGTATTTCCTTTTTAATGTTTGCATCTGCTGTAATGGCAGTAGTATCGTGTTCGAGTCCGGAGAAAATGAAGAAAAATGCGGATAAAGTGTCCGTATCATGCGACCCTCAAGTATTAGAAGTGGTTGCCGGCGAGATTGAAGCTCGCTATACCGTCGTTTTCCCCCAAAAGTATTTTCACCCGAAAGCGGTGCTTGAACTTACGCCGGTATTGGTGTATGATGGCGGAGAAGTAGCAGCCGAACCGAAATTGCTACAAGGCGAAAAAGTAAACGGTAATTACACTGTGATTGTGAAAGACGGTGGTAAAGTTACTCAACCTGTAAAGTTTGCGTACAAACCGGGGGTGGAAAAATCGGAACTGGTATTGCGTGCTACTTTGGTTAAAGGAGACAAGCGTATTGCGTTCGACAAGCCCTACAAACTTGCTGACGGCGCTATTGTTACCTCTACATTGGCTGATGCTGATGGCGTTCCTGCATTGGCAGCCAATAAATATCAAAAAGTAATTACGCAAACGAAAGAAGCGCAAATTAAATATCAGGTAAACAGCGCTACCGTTCGTTCTGCCGAATTGTCGAAAAAAGAAGTTAAAGAACTGCGCGATTTCTTAGCCGCAGTAGATACCGACCCTCGGAAAACCGCCAAAGGATTGACTGTTACATCAGCTGCTTCACCCGAAGGACCGCTGAACGTGAACACTCCGCTATCGTCTAACCGTGGTAAAACCGCACAATCGGCGTTGAGCACCCTTACCAAGAAAATAAAAACAAAAACTCCGGTAAATGTGAATAGCATCGGCGAAGACTGGGATGGTTTCCGTGAATTGGTTTCCAATTCCGACTTGAAAGATAAAAATTTAATTTTAAGTGTACTTTCGATGTATAATGACCCATTGATTCGCGAACGCGAAATCAAAAACATATCGAATGTATATGTGATTTTGAAAGACAAAGTGTTGCCCGATTTGCGCCGTTCGCGCTTGGTAGCTCAGGTTGATGTAGCAAACTACACCGACAATGAACTGTTGGATTTAGTGAAATCAAACACCGTAGAAGGTCTTGATGTAGAAGCATTGCTGTATGCCGCCACGTTAACGCCCGACAACGCCACCAAAATCAGCCTCTACACCAAAGCTGCTGAAAAATTCAACGACTATCGCGCTTACAACAATTTGGCTTATGCTTACTTGCAAAACGACAACGTGAGCGCAGCTAAAACCGCACTGTCAAAAGCAAGCAATTTGAACGACGCTGCCGTGAAAAACAATGTGGGTGTAGTAGCATTGCGTGAAGGTCGTATCAGCGACGCTGTAAAGGCATTTACCGAATCGGGTTCACCCGAAGCCGGTTTGAATTTAGGCACAACGGATATAATTAACGGTAACTATAAAAGCGCATTGAACCGTTTGAAAGGCTCAAATTCGTATAACGAAGCATTGGTCAATGTATTAGCAGGTGACCTCACGCAAGCATCTTCGTTGCTTTCCAATTCTAACGACGGCTCGGCAGAATACCTGCAAGCTGTTATTGCTGCCCGCAAAGGAAATTGTACGAGCGTTTCGGCTTTATTGCTTAAAGCTATCGCTAAAAATCCTGATTTGAAAGTCCGCGCATTGAAAGATATTGAATTTGCTAAATGCAACCTCAGTCTTTAATGTCGAATTATAAAGTTTATGAAAGCTCCGCAACAGCAGTTTGCGGAGTTTTTTTATTTTTATTTTGTAAAATCAAATAAAAATAATTAACTTTGCAAAATAACATCGCGGGATAGAGCAGTTGGTAGCTCGTCGGGCTCATAACCCGGAGGTCGTAGGTTCGAGTCCTACTCCCGCTACAACTTAAAACAACCTAAATTATAGGACTTAACTTTAACCTCATTTAAAATTATGAAGACCTATACTACAAACCACATTCGCAATGTGGTATTATTGGGCGGGACTCGCTCAGGGAAAACAACGCTGGCTGAGGCTATGCTGTATGAAGGAAAAGTCATTGACCGGCGAGGATCGGTGGAAGCCAAAACTTCTGTAAGTGACAATACTGAAATAGAGCAACTCTATCAGCGCTCCATTTATTCTACCTTATTATATACGGAATTTATGGAACGCAAGTTGAATATCATTGATACGCCGGGGTCTGACGACTTTGTGGGCGGTGTGATTTCAGCCTTCAAAGTTGCCGACGTAGGGCTAATGGTTATCAACGCACAGCAGGGCGTGGAAGTAGGCACTGACATTTTTGCACGCTATGCCGAGCGCCATAATAAGCCTATGATTCTGGCAGTGAATCAACTCGACGCCGAAAAGGCGAACTGGGATGATACGCTCGACAGTATGAAACAAACTTTCGGAAACAAAATGGTGCTGGTGCAATATCCTGTTAATCCGGGCATATCGTTCAATACCTTTATTGATGTGCTGACCATGAAAATGTACCGTTTTAAAGACGATAACGGTACGCGCGAAGACCTGCCTATTCCTGAGGAAGAACAGGAACGCGCCAACGAATTGCACAAACAACTGATTGAAATAGCCGCAGAACATGACGAAAAACTCATGGAACTGTTTTTCGACAAAGGTGTATTGACCGAAGACGAAATCCGGGCAGGTTTGCGGGCAGGGCTTGTAGCCCGTCAGGTACTTCCTGTGTTTTGCGCTTCGGGCAAGAAAGACATTGGCGTAAAACGCTTGATGGAATTTATTATCAATGTAGCGCCGTCGCCGGAAAAAGCACGCGACTACAAGACCATCACCGACGAAATTGTGCCTACCGACGTTGCCGGCGCACCCTCCATTTTCATTTTCAAAACGGCAATGGAACAGCATTTAGGCGAAGTGTCGTACTTCCGCGTGATGTCGGGAAAAATTACCGAAGGTATTGATTTTGTGAATATGGCAAACGGTACGAAAGAACGCCTTTCGGCTATTTACGCCGTTGCCGGAAAAAAACGTGAAAAAGTAACCGAAATGGTAGCCGGTGATATTGGTTGTACCGTAAAACTGAAAAATACGAAAACAAACCAAACGCTTAACGGCGGCGGGAAAGAATGGCAGTTTCACACCATTAAATTTCCGCCCGCAAAATACCGTACCGCCATTAAAGCCAAACAGGAAAAAGACGACGAGAAGTTGGGCGAAATACTGAATCGCGCACATGCCGAAGACCCCACTATTATAGTAGAATATTCAAAGGAATTGAAACAAATCATTGTGAGCGGACAAGGCGAACACCATATCAACATTCTGAAATGGCAGATTAACAATGTGCATAAAATTGAAATAGACCTTTTCCCGCCGCGTATTCCTTACCGCGAAACCATTACCAAAGTGGCGATTGCTGACTACCGTCATAAAAAACAGTCGGGCGGTGCAGGGCAGTTTGGCGAAGTGCACCTGCTCATTGAACCCTACGTGGAAGGTGCGCCCGAAAACAACCGTTTCAAAATAGACGGACAGGATAAAGTGTTGAATCTGAAAGCTAAAGAAGAATACAACCTCGAATGGGGCGGAAAGTTGGTGTATTATAATTGTGTGGTAGGCGGCGTGATTGATGCGCGTTTTATGCCTGCCATTCTGAAAGGGATTATGGAGAAAATGGATGAAGGTCCTCTCACCGGTTCTTATGCCCGCGACATTAAAGTGTATGTGTACGACGGCAAAATGCACCCTGTTGACTCGAATGAAATTTCGTTTAAATTGGCAGGACGTAATGCTTTTAAAGACGCATTCAAAAAAGCGGGACCAAAAATTATGGAGCCGATATACAATATAGAAGTGATGACGCCGAACGACGTGATGGGCGACGTGATGAGCGACTTGCAAAACCGCCGCGCCATGATTGAAGGCATGAGTAGCGACAAAGGATTTGAAGTGCTGAAAGCCCGCTTGCCGCTTGCCGAAATGAATAAATATTCTACGACGTTGAGTTCGTTATCTTCGGGGCGTGCTACGTTCACTATGGAGTTTGCCGAATACCAGCAAGTGCCTGCCGAAGTACAAGAAAAACTTCTCAAAGATTACGAAGCACAGGAAAAAGAAGAATAATGCGCGGATGCGCCATTGTTTTAGTCCAGTGCCGTTTTTGAAAAGACGTATTCGTGATAGCTTCAGCGTGTTATTTCTTCTATCACTTGTTGCGCATGGCTACTTGTTTTAATTTCTTTCGGCGAAAATATGCGTTCTATCACGCCTTGTTCGTTTATGATAAACGTGGTGCGGAATGTACCCATATACTTTCTTCCGTACATATTTTTTTCGCCCCAGACGCCCATGTATTGTACCAATTTTTTCTCCACATCGGCAATAATATCAAAAGGAAGTTGCTGCTTTTCAATGAATTTTTGGTGCGATTGTTCACTGTCCACACTTACGCCTACCACTTCGTAGCCGAGCGCACGCAACTTGCTGTGGTAATCTCGAAAACTGCAAGCCTCTGCCGTGCAGCCCGACGTGTTGTCTTTCGGGTAAAAATAAAGCACTAACTTTTTACCGGCAAACTGTTTCAGTGTAATTTCTTTGCCGTCTTGATTTTTCCCCAACGTGTCGGGGATTTTTTCGCCAACTTGTAAACTCATCAGTAATAAATATAAATTCATGTTAAAAAAATCCGCTATCTGCGCCTGTGGATTGTTGTATTTCGTCGTCGCTGCCGCTACAGTTGAGGCTCATGTTAGTGTCGGCGGGCGAAGCGTCAAAGGTGTCGGTGGTGTAGATAGAGAGCGTAGGGTCGGCAAGCACTTTTTGCATGAATAATCCCCATACAGGCAATGCCATATTGGATGCGCCACCCATGCCAAGACTTTCGAAATGTACGCTGCGGTCTTCGCCTCCTACCCATATTCCGGTTACAAGTTTCGGCACAAATCCTATAAACCAACCGTCGGATTGGTTGTTCGACGTGCCTGTCTTTCCAGCCAATTCGCCTTGGGGAATATATTGGCTGCGCAGCCGGTAGGCTGTTCCGCTGTTTACTACGCCTTGCAGCAGGTTTACCATAAGATAGGCTGTGCGGTCGCTGATGCTTTCTTTGCTTCGCGGGTTGAAAGAGGCAAGTACATTGCCGTTTTTGTCTTCGATGCGGGTTACATAAAGCGGCTCGGTGTGTACGCCTTTGTTGCCGAAGGTTTGGTAAGCGCTCACCATTTCCGACAGGTAAAGGTCGGCAGAGCCAAGACACAACGCTACTACAGGGTCTAAATAACTTCTGATTCCTAATTTATGACACATATCTGCCATCGCCTGAGGACCGAGTTGTTTCATCAAATATGCCGAAATGTTGTTGCTGCTGTGGGTTAATCCCCATTTTATCGTTACGTTTTTCCCAATCCATTCGGCTTTGTCGGTAGTTTTCGGCGTCCAAGTAGAGTCGCCAACGATAAAGGTTTGCGCTATGTTAAGCACCCTGTCGCATGGCGTATAGCCTTCCTGCATAGCCAGCGTATAGAGAAACGGCTTAATGGTAGAGCCTACTTGCCGTCGTCCTTGCGTAACGTTGTCATATTTAAAATGCCGGTAGTTTGGTCCGCCGATGTAGGCGCGTACTTCGCCGCTCTGTATATCCATTGCCATGAGCGAAGTGCGTAGCAACGACTTGTAGTAGAGAATAGAGTCGGTGGGAGTCATCAACGTGTCTGTATATCCTTTTTTGTTCCATGCAAACACACTCATCTTCGTTTTTGTACGAAATGCCTTATCAATATCGCTGTCGGTAGCGCCTGCCTCTTTCATGGAGATGTAGCGGTCGCTGCTGCGTTTTGCCTGATTGATGATGCTCTCGGTGGCTTTTTGCGTCAAGTCGTTGGAAAAAGGCGGTCGTCTGCGTCTGCGCACTTCGGCGCTGAATGCCGGTTGCAGATAGCCTTGAAAGTGCTGTTTTACAGCTTCTTCTGCATAGCGTTGCATCTTTGAATTGATAGTGGTGTAGATTCTTAGTCCGTCGCGGTCAAGATTATAGTAAGATCCGTCAGCTTTCGGGTTTTTGCGTATCCAGCCTTGCAGCGGATTTTCCTCCCATTCGAGGCGGTCGGTCTGATAATCGTTCTTGTTGGTGTAGTTTTCGGCTTTTGGTTCGGACGCGTTGAGTGTACGGCGCAGCATTTCACGGAAATAGGGTGCAAGTCCCGTATTGTGGTCTTGCTGCATAAATTTGAGCTTAAGGGGAATGGCGGCAATCGAATCGTAGCGGTGCTGATTGATAAACTCATATTTGCACATTTGCGACAATACGTGGTTGCGGCGTTGAATCGAGCGCTCGGAGTTGCGCACCGGACTGTAGCGCGATGGTGCATTAATGATGCCTACCAGCAGCGCCGATTCTTCGAGCGTGAGCTGCGACGGTAGTTTGCCGAAAAAAGTGGCAGATGCGGCGCGTATGCCGAAAGCATTGCTCCCGTATGGTACTGTATTGAAATACATGGCAATGATTTCCTCTTTCGTATAATTGCGTTCGAGTTTCACAGCCGTAATCCATTCTTTCAACTTTGTTGAGGTTAGTTTTGCCAGCGAGGCAATGCCTGAATGGCGGACTGAGTCGCGCGGGAACAGGTTTTTGGCTAATTGTTGCGAAAGAGTGCTTCCTCCGCCCGAACTACGGTCGCCTTGGAGAACGGTTTTGATCATTACCCGCATCAAACTGCGGTAGTCCACGCCCGAATGGCTATAAAAACGAATGTCTTCGGTGGCAATCAAAGCATTTACTAAATTTGGCGAAATATCTTTGTAATCGGCAAACGAGCGGTTTTCGATATGAAAAGTGCCCAGCAATATCTCGTCAGACGAAATAATTTCTGTGGCAATGTTTGTTTTCGGGTTCTCCAATTCTTCAAATGAAGGTATGGTTTCAAACAAGCCAACCCATGTCAGCGCTAATACTAACATGATGAAAGGAAGCAAAATAACAGTTCCTAAAATAAGGATAAAACGTCTTCGGTTTTTCATTTCGACTAACTTTAATTTACAAAAGAAAATGCAAAATAACAAAAAAAATTTTGATTATACCTTATTTTATGATTTACTTTGCATTTTTTTATTCATAATTTAAGGTATAAATTCATGCAGGAAAATTTGGTTATTGTAGAATCTCCAGCAAAAGCGAAGACGATTGAAAAATTTTTAGGGAAAGATTATTTGGTGAAATCAAGCTACGGACACATCCGCGATTTGTCGAAGAAAAATCAGTTAGGTATTGATATTGAGCATGGTTTCATTCCAGACTATGAAATTTCGGATGATAAGGTAAAGGTGGTGGAAGAGTTGAAGAAAATCGCTAAGAAATCAAGCACTGTATGGCTGGCATCCGATGAAGACCGTGAAGGGGAGGCTATTGCATGGCATCTACAGGAAGTACTCAAACTTGACCCGAAAAAAACGAAACGAATTGTATTTCATGAAATCACAAAAAATGCCATTATAGAGGCGGTAGAAAATCCACGCTCAGTGGATATGAATTTGGTGAATGCTCAGCAGGCGCGGCGATTGCTTGACCGCTTGGTTGGCTTTGAACTGTCGCCTGTGTTGTGGAAAAAAGTAAAGCCTTCGCTCTCGGCAGGGCGTGTACAGTCAGTGGCAGTTCGCCTCATTGTGGAGCGCGAACGTGAAGTCTTGGCGTTCAATACCACGTCGTCCTATCGTGTAAGCGCTGTGTTTGAACCCACAACGAAAGACGAAAAATTTGAACTGAAAGCGGAACTTTCGGAACGTTTCGATACGGAAAAAGAAGCGCAGGCATTTTTGGAAAAATGTATTGGCGCGACGTTTACGATACAATCTGTTGAAAAAAAACCGGCAAAAAAATCGCCGTCTGCGCCGTTCACTACGTCCACCTTGCAGCAGGAAGCCTCGCGCCGTTTCGGGTTTTCGGTAACGCAAACCATGAATATTGCACAACGCTTGTACGAGGCAGGGTTAATTACCTACATGCGTACCGATTCCACCAATCTTTCAAACCTTGCGTTGCATGCGGCACACAAAGCCATTAGTGAAATATTCGGCGAAAAATATTGTAAAACAAGGAAATATACAACCAAAACAAAAGGCGCGCAGGAAGCCCATGAAGCTATTCGTCCTACTTATATGGATAATACCGGCATAGAGGGAGCGGCGCAGGAAAAGAAATTATACGACCTGATTTGGAAACGAACTATCGCTTCGCAAATGGCTGATGCGCAACTTGAAAAGACTACCGTGAACATCGCAATATCCACCGCCCGTCAGACTTTTCAGGCTGTCGGCGAAGTATTACTGTTCGACGGTTTTCTGAAAGTATATATGGAAACTACCGATGACGAAAATGAAGAACGACCGGAAAGTGGTTTGCTGCCTCCGTTGAAAGAAAAACAAGCATTGGCAGCCAAAGAAATTCTTGCCACCGAACGGTTTGCCCAACATCCGCCGCGCTACACCGAAGCCAGCCTTGTGAAAAAACTGGAAGAATTAGGTATCGGGCGTCCTTCTACTTATGCACCTACTATTTCTACCATCATCCGACGGGAATATGTAGCCAAGGAAGACCGTGCCGGCGAAAAACGCCAATATACGCAACTTAAATTAAACAAAGGCGTTATAGCAAAAAAAGCCATAACCGAAATCACCGGCGCTGAAAAGGCAAAATTATTCCCCAGCGATATTGGTATTGTGGTGAATGACTTTTTGGTAGCGCATTTTAAAGAGATACTTGATTATGGTTTCACCGCCAAAGTGGAAGAAGAGTTTGATGACATAGCCGAAGGGAAACTTATTTGGAACAAAATGTTGGAGTTGTTCTATCAATCGTTCCATAAAATAGTTGAGAACACCCTTGAAGTGTCGCGTCCGGCAAATACCGAGCGCGTGTTGGGCGTTGACCCGAAAACCGGCAAACAAGTGTCGGTGCGCATCGGACGTTTTGGTCCCATTGCCCAACTTGGTGAAGCCGACGACGAAAAGAAACAATTTGCCAGTTTACAAAAAGGTCAATTAATCGAATCCATTACAATAGACGAAGCATTAAAACTTTTTGAGTTGCCGCGCTACGTCGGAGAATATGAAGAGGAAGAGATAGTAGCTTCCGTAGGTCGTTTCGGTCCGTACATCCGTCATGGTAAAGCATTTGTGTCGCTCAAAAAAGACGATAGCCCTTACACGGTAGAGCTTGACCGCGCTATTGAACTGATAGAAGAAAAACGTAAAGTAGCGCGCGAGAAAGTAATTAAAGTATTTGAAAAGAACGATATACAAATATTGAATGGGCGTTTTGGTCCATACATCGCACACGGCGGCGCTAACTATCGGATACCGAAAGGTACTGATCCGGCTGCCTTGACGCTTGAAGAAAGCAAAGCGATTATTGCCGGACAACAAACCAAAGACAGCGCTAAGCCCAAAGCCAAGGCAAAAACCGTAACGAAAAAAGCAACGAAAAGAACAACGAAAAAATAATCTGAAGGGGAGAACGAGCATATTGAGAAAACAAATTGACACGGAATTATCGGGAGCGCAAATAGCGATTGTCAGCGTGAATGGTCGCGCCGCTTATCGTGCTTTTGAAAAGTTATATCCGCATCAGTCGAAACGTGTGGTTTTTATACCGTGCCGTCTGTCGCAACTCGGCGAGCTATTGGCAAAGTGTGCTGCCAACGGCGTGTTTGCCGTAGTGCTTGATGCAAAACCGCGCTTCGTGCCTGTAGCGCCCACAGCGGCTGTAGCGATTGCGCCGTCCGTATCATTACGTCTTCCTTATCTCCATAAATTATTGCAACAAAATTCTTTGACGAGTTTTTCCGCCTTGACATTTCAGACGTATCTTACGCCGGCTCATGACTTGGACGAGCTTCGCAATCGTTATTTTGAAACGTTGAGATTGGGGCAGTTCCGCGAAAATCCTGTCGCAGTAGAGCCGTTATTGCGTGATGCCGACTACGTATGGTTCGACCTGAACGCTGTGCGGGCTTCAGATGCTCCTCAATCGAATGAACCTAATGGATTGTATGCCGAAGAAGCTTGTCGGTTGGCATATTATATAGGTGTATCAAACCAAACAAAAGCGCTTTTTTTGTTCGGTTACCGTCCGTGTATGTGTGCTTGTTCGCGTACAGCAAAATTTATCGGTCAATTTCTTTGGCATCTGTCCGAAGCGTCGGCAGTCAAAGTAAATGAAAAAATAGTGGAAGATAATTTATCTGAGTATAAAGAAATAATAGTTGATATGGGCGTCAGCGGGCAAGAAATGTATTTTATACAAAGCCTTGCAACCCAACGTTGGTGGATGAAAGTATGTGGTTTAAAAGGAGTTAAGCAATGGATTCCGTGCCTGTCGGCAGACTATGAAACAGCCTGTCGAGGTGAAGTTCCGTTGCGGTGGTTATGGTATTATCAAAAAAATAATTATTAAATTTTTTAAAAGATTGCTATTTATTTAAAAAAAATGATTAACTTTGTGAATAAATGTTAAAAAAACCGGGCATGACGATTGTGAGAAAAGGAGTGTTGGGAGGGTTAATATTATTAAGTTTTAGTGCAAAAGCCCAGCAAAGCCCGCAGTTTAACATGGGGTTTGTAGATAGGGTATTCACCAATTCGGGAGAGGCGGGGAATACAGTGGAGGATTTATTTAAAGCGACATTGGGAAATCGGCTGGAAGTAACAAGTTTTGAAGGAGCGCCGGTAACTAATGTAATCAGCCTTCACGGACCGGTAACGTTGTTTGGTATAATGAGTGGAGTAGGCATTACCTTATATAATGATATGGTAGGCTCGTTGCGTGCGCCGGGGATGAGTATTATGTATGCTTACCGGCAACCGTTGGCTGATGGCTGGCTGGGTATAGGGATAGACCTTGGAATGTTGAGCAGTTGGTATGCGAACAGCAGTGGTTGGAAGTTACCCGACGGCGGGTCGATTGATCCCGCAGTGCCCACGCGCGAAGAAGCGGCTTTGAGTTTCGATATGGGTCTTGGTGCGTCGTACTACAGCAACACATGGTTTGGCGGAATAAGTTGTAAACATCTTACCGAGCCGAGCGTAGGTGTTGAACGCATCACGCAACTTAAGCGAAACGTATATATGCACGCCGGCTATAAATACGTGGTGGGTGAAAGTCAATGGATGATAATGCCGATGCTCGACCTTGTAACTGATTTTGCGCAGAGTAGCTGTCGGATTCATGCTGCTGCATGGTACGGCAACAAATATTTGCTGGGATTAGGCTACCGTTGGGGACAAGCTGTTACCGGAATGCTCGGTATAGATATCTTCAACGGCGTAAAAGTGGTTTATGCATATGATTATCTGACTTCTAAATTGAGCAGGTTTAGCGGTGGATGTCATGAACTTACAGTGAGTTATTCATTTTCACTGATAGTGCCGAGGGGAACACAACGATATAAAAGTATTAGATATTTATAAAAAATAGAAATAACGAAATAACAGAAAATACAATATGAAGAAGTTTATTTTCTTACTGACAACAGCAGGCGCCTTGTTTGGATGCCGCGCATACGAAGGCAACGGCTATGGAGAATTAGACCGTGGCACAAAGGGGCGTAGAATAAAGTATCAGGAAGCATCTCCGACAGGAATGGTGTATGTGCCTTCAGGTCCTTTTATTTTAGGGACGAATGACCAAGACATCGCGCATGCGATGAGTGCAACGCCTAAGACAATTACGGTAGATGCATTTTGGATGGATCAAACGGAAATCACCAATTATGAGTATCGCCAATTTGTGAGTTACGTGAAAGATTCTACATCTCGGCGATTGTTGGCTCCTAATTTTCCCGAAGAGTTTACCATACAAAGCGAAGAAGGAGAGACCGATGAAAATCCTCCCTTGAAGTGGTCTACACGCATTAATTATAAAAATCCGGAATATCTTGCGGAATTAGAATCTATGTATTATACGGCTGAAGAATCGTTATTTGGTCAGCGCGAAATAGATGTGCGTAAATTGGTCTATGAATATGCGTGGATAGATGTGCGGCTGGCTGCAAACGTTCGTTACGATTATGAAAAAAAAGAATACGTAGGAACTATTGTAAAACCCAATGGCGAAACAGAAGAAGTTAAAAATCGCGGCTCATTCATCGTGCGCGACAACACTTTGATATATCCCGATACGTTATGTTGGATTCGTGATTTCTTTTATGCCTACAATGACCCTTTTGCTACACGTTATTTTTCGCATCCGGCATATAATGACTATCCTGTGGTAGGCGTAACGTGGAAACAGGCTAATGCGTTTTGTCATTGGCGCACAAGTATGTCAAACCAACGTAGTAATAGATATGTCGCAGGACATGACTACCGTTTGCCCAGCGAAGTAGAATGGGAGTATGCCGCACGTGGCGGATTGCAAGGCGAACTTTTCCCATGGGGAGGTCCTTATGCGTCGAATAGAGAAGGCTGTTTCCTCGCAAATTTCAAACCTCAACATGGAAAATATGATCTCGACGGCGGTGTTCGCACGGTAGCTGTGGGGCTTTATGACCCGAATGATTATGGCTTGTACGACATGGCGGGCAATGTAGCCGAATGGACTGCCAATGCGTATGACGAAAATGCGTACAGCGTGTATCACGACATGATGCCTACTTATACTTACAACGCTAAACAAACCGACGTAGCTGTGAAAAAACGCAAAGTAGTGCGTGGCGGGTCATGGAAAGACATTTCTTATTTTCTGCAAAATGGTGTACGTACTTATGAATATCAAGACTCGGCACGTTCATACATCGGATTTCGGTGCATTCGTTCATACATGGGAACTCATTAAAATAATTTAAAAATAACTTACAAAAAATAAACAATATGGCTTCATTCCTTCACTCGAAAAGTTGGAAAAATTTAACTGCGAAACTTTATGCATTTGGCGCATCTTTAGTGATTGTTGGCGCTTTGTTCAAACTTGAACATTGGACAGGTGCTACTTACATGCTTTGTATAGGTATGCTTACAGAAGCAGTGATTTTCTTTTTCTCTGCATTTGAGCCCCTTCCGAAAGAGTATGAATGGGAAAATGTATATCCTGAATTGACAGGAGGAAGTGACGGAAGCGGACGCCCAAGAAAAACGTTGAACAATGCGCTAAACATTGACCCTGCAATGGCTGATGGGTTAAAAGACAGTGTCGGTCGGTTTGCAAAAGCGGTAAACAGCCTTGATGCGCTTACCACCATTGCTCATGCTTCCAATACCTTTGTGGGCGGCGTTCAGCAGGCTGCGGGCAGTTTGGCAACACTCAATCAATCTATACAAGTGTTGAATGACGCCTACCTCAATGCCTCGCAAACTATCAATGTAAGCGGACAGCAAACTCATGCAAACTTCGGCGTTTTGAATACACATCTTGCAGCGGTCAATGCATCCTACGAACTCTATATACGCGAACACCAGCAATATGTAGAAAGTAGTCGGCAATTAGTGGACGCCATGCACCAATCGGCGCAACAGTCGCAGCAATTCAGCGCACAGATGAGCGCGCTCACCGGAAATATCGGCGAGCTTAATAATATTTACGGCTCAATGCTCTCGGCAGTGAATGTCGCTTTAAAACGTTAATAATAGTATGGCAGGCGGTACTCTCACTCCACGACAGAAAATGATTAATATGATGTATTTGGTGTTAACAGCCATGTTAGCGCTGAATGTGTCAGCTGAAGTATTAGATGCTTTTGTCGAGATAGATAAAGGTATTGAAAACAATACAAGAATTGTAGCAGAAAAAAACGACAGCAATTTGGCGGAATTTCGTACAGCTGCTGCGGAAAATAAAGAAAAAGTAGAACCTTGGCTATTGAAAGGTGAAGAAGTACACCTTCGGGCGACGGCGTTGTACGATAAAATCAATCAAATAAAAATTGATGTGATAACGACAGGCGACGGCAATGATACGGAAAGTATTACCGACGGTACAATAGATGCTTCTGCCATTGACGACAAGGCAAATACTGATGCCAGCAGTCGCATCATGCTTGGCGTAACCGGTATGAAGAACGGACATGCCTATGTACTTCATGATGCCATGAATGGATATTGCAACTATTTGGTGTCGTTGATTGACGAAACACAGGATCCTTCGTTGGTGCATACGTTGAATGAACTATTGCGGTTGCCTGATAAAGTGAGCAAAACCGACGGCGAGGTTACGTCGTGGGAAGTGGCGACATTCGACGGTATTCCGCTGATTTCGGCGGTTGCCCTTCTTTCAAAAATGCAAATGGACGTATATAATAGCGAAAACGAAGTAGTCTCTTATCTCATACGGCAAGTAACGGCTTCCGACTTTAAATTTTCGGATATTGACGTGGCTATAATTCCAAGTTCAAAATACGTAATTCGCGGTACTGAATTTTCAGCTGAAATATTTTTTGCCGCTTACGACCCCTCGCTAAAACCTACATTGACGCTTGGCGGACGCACTTTTTCTGCCGGTGAAAAAGGGAAAATTTTATACACTGCCATTCCTGACAGAGTCGGAGTAACCGCATTGCAAGGCAGCATTGAATTGGGGAAAGATACGTATCCCGTAAATCTTTCCTATACGGTTATTGATCCTAATATTGTCGTGTCGCCTGAAAAAATGAACGTCATGTATCGCGGCATCGACAACCCCGTAAAAGTATCCTTATCCGGCGTGTCGCAAGATGAAATTAACGTACAAATAACCAATGCCACCCATACCCGTGCGGGAAACATCTTCAACGTGCGCCCCGGCAAAGAACGCACATGCGAAATCTCTGTATGGAACAACGGGAAAAATATGGGCGCACATACCCTTCGGGTGAAAGACCTTCCAGCTCCTTCGCCGGTGCTCGACGGAATTTCGGGGAAAACAGCCAAGAAAAGCGACCTACTGGCATCGCAAGGTATTCTTGCCCAAATGCCACGCGATTTTGACTTCGATTTGCGCTTTCGCGTAGTGTCGTTCAGTGTATTTGCCGCCATTAACGGCTATGCAGAGGAAGCATCCTCAAACGCGGCGGCTTTTACGCCCGAACAACAACGGTTATTTAGCCGTTTACGTCCCGGCGACCGCGTGTCGTTTACTGATATTAAAGCAATGGGACCTGACGGAAGAACTGTAGAATTAAATGATATATCTATAAAACTTAAATAAAAGCAGATTATGAAAAGAACAATTACTTTATTTACATTTGTGGTAGTCGCTGTAACAATGTATGCACAAACGCTGGAAACAGGCAAACATAGTCTTGTGCTGGATGGTATAACAAAAGCGGAAGTGATAAAAGAGAAAGAAGCTATCCCTTATCCCTCCATCCGCGAAGATGACGTATTTTGGTCGCGTAGGGTATGGCGTGTCGTTGACCTGAGAGAGCGGTTGAACTACCCGCTGTATTATCCGACACAGGTAATGCAGTCGCGTAAAAGTTTTGTGCAGACTTTGGTAACAGCTGTCGAAAACGGAAGCCTCAAAGCCTACGGCACAGAAGACGATGAGTTCACATCCGAACTCTCTATTGACGATGTGCGCAAACGTTTCGATGCGGAAGGCAGAAAAGTAACCCGTCAAAAATTAGACGGATCGGGTGATACGTCGTATTATGTTGCCGGTGAATTTAGCTGGGGCGACGTACAGGAACTTTTGGTAAAAGAAGTGTGGTATTTTGATAAACATCTTTCGCAAATGTTTGTCCGCATTATCGGTATTTGTCCGATTCGTGTATATACCGAAGATTTGAATGTAGCTGACGACGACGAAACGATAAGCGAACAGTTGAAAAAGCAACTGTTTTGGATTTACTATCCTGACGCCCGCAAAATATTGGCGAACACACCGTGCTATATCGGCGACAATGAAATATCGCACTATTCGTTTGATGACTTGTTCCTGCAACGGCGGTTTTCGTCATACATTACGGCTATATCCAACAATCAGGATTACAGAAAGGTGTCTTCTTACACACGCAATGCCAAAGAAGCAATGTTAGAGTCGGAACGGCTGAAAGAAGAAATTTTCACCTTTGAAAGCGAATTGTGGGAATATTAAACCGGCACAAAGCAAAAATTACGAATTTTTCTTATCCTGTTTACTTTATAAATATTCAGGATCTACGGTCTTCATGATGCTTTTGAGTTGCTCTTCCTGATTGCGAGGGCAAACCAGCAATACATCGTCGGTGTCGGCTATAAGAAAATTGTTAAGCCCTTTAACGATTATCAATTTGCGCTTGTTTGTGGTCGTTACAATACTGTCCGATACTTCGTACAGCAATGTGTTTATAGCATCCACCACGTTGTGAGCGTCACCGTTTGTCCTCTTGTGTAAATACATAGATTCCCAAGTACCTAAGTCCGACCACCCGAAGTCGCCCGGAAACGCATATACATTTTCCGCTTTCTCCATAATGCCGTAGTCAATTGATATGTTGCGGCATTTTGAATATACATCGGCTATGAACGGTATTTCTTCGGGCGTGTTGTATATACCCGCGCCTTCTGCAAATAAATCGTCCACTTCGGGCAACAGGTTATGCAGTGCGGCTTGTATCGTCGGCAATGACCATGCAAAAATCCCCGAATTCCAAACAAATTCGCCGCTTTCAACAAATATTTTTGCCAAATCAAGCGAAGGCTTTTCCGTAAACGTTTTTACCTTAAACGGCGTTCCGTCGTCCAACGGTTGGTTTCCGGCAGGCTTTGTCAGTTGGATATATCCGTAGCCTGTTTCGGGACGAGTAGGTTTTATACCTATCGTTACCAATACATTGTCTGAATCGGCAAATGCCAATGCCTGTCCTGTAACCCGTAAAAATTCCTGTTCGTTCAATATCAAGTGGTCGGAGGGCGCTACGATAATCGTGGCTTGCGGATTTTTTTCGCGTATTTTATACGTGGCGTAAGCAATGCAGGGCGCCGTGTTGCGGCGTTCCGGCTCGGCTATTACCTGCCAAGGTTCTAACCCCGGCAACTGTTCGTTCACCAACGGCACATACGACTTTCCGGTTACAATCAGTATATTTTCACGCGGCATGAGTTGTATAAACCGGTCGAAAGTTTGTTGTAAAAAACTTTTCCCTGTTCCTAATATATCAAGAAATTGTTTCGGACGGGCATTGCGGCTTAGCGGCCAAAAACGGCTGCCTATACCTCCCGCCATAATTACACAATAATACTTTGTGTTCATAATATAAATTTAATGTAAAATTATAAATATCTACAAATGTAAGGATTTTTTATCGGAACACAAAATATTTCATTCAAAGTATCGTAATGATTTTGCCTGAAGCCCTAAAAAAGTTAATCAGTCCGTTGTTTCTTCGTCGGATTCCGGTTCTTCATCGTCTTCCCATGTATCTTCTTCATATCCCTCATATTCTTCGCCTTCGACTTCCATTTGACGTCCTTGCGGGTCAATATCATATAGAGAGCCATAATAGGAAACACGCGCCAGCCCTTCGTGAAAAGACTCTGCCTTTTCATACATAAAAGGTATCACTTCGTTGCCAGTAGTGTCGATATATCCCCAATTGCCGCCATGCAATTTCGCGGCGGCAAGCCCTTCGCTGAAATCTTCTAAATCTTCATATATAAAAGATATCACTGCTTCGCCCGCATGGTTTATATATCCATAGCTTCCTTCTATGTTCACGCAGGCGCGCCCATTGGAAAAGTCGCTCGCATTGCTATATATAAAAGGCAATGCTTCATTGCCTGTCGTATCAATATATCCCCAGTAATAATCCTTCCCTTCTACGGCAGCAAGCCCTTCGCTGAAAGAATATGCATTATCATATATGAGAGGTATCACTTCTTCGCCCATACGGTTTATAAATCCCCATTTTCCGTCTATTCCTACGAGTGCAAGCGCACTTCCGACAAAAGAATATGTTTCTTCATATTTAAAAGCTGTAAGTTCGTTACCCGTGCGGTCTATAAATCCAAATTTGTAGTCTATCATGGCTAATATGATTCCGTCCTTGCAATCATGCATTATTTTGTCATATTTAAAAGGTATGACTTCGTTGCCTGCTGTGTCGATAAATCCCCAGCGGTTGTTAAACTTCACATGCGCAAGACCCTCGCTGAAAGGATATGCCGCTTCATAGTGCCGGCGGGTAATGATTTCATCTTTAGCATTTAGAAAGCCCCATGTATTGTTGGCGAACTCAATGAGCGTAAGCCCTTCGGTAGAAGGGAACTTTACGTAATGCGTAGCATTATACGCCTTCTGATCTTGAGGGTTGTTTCCTTTTTTGTAGCGACGGCATGCCATGCAAGCCAATCCCATCATCAGTATGACGAGTATTTTCATTGTATATCCTGTTAAAAGTGTACGCATGGTGTTGAACTCCGTTTATTTTGTGATTTATAAATGCAAATGTACGAAGTTTTGGCATAATCGCAACCCCATCGCGTTTATTTCTGCATAATGGGCTAAGAAAACAGGCTGATTTGTAGCATTTTTCACGAAATAGTCTTTGTTTGATTTTTTTTTCGTATCTTTGTAGGATACAATGGTAAGAAAATCATGATAAATGTAAAAACATCGTTTGTGAAACGTCATCCTTACCTGACGACTATTTTTATAGCGTTGACGGTATGTGTGCTGTTGGTGTGGCTTTCCGGCATTGCGCTGAAAGTTTTCACCCGACATGGGCAATCCTATCCGGTGCCCGACTTTACGGATATGAGCTTGAATGAAGCGCAGCTTTTAGCCAAGCAACACCACATGGATATTGTGGTAACAGACTCCGTGTATATTCACTATCGCCCGCGGGGCGTGGTGTTGAGGCAACATCCTAAAAGCGGAACTATGGTGAAAAAACACCGCCATATTTTTCTTGCCATTAACACGCTGATGCCGCGAATGGTCGAAATGCCCGACGTAGAAGGCTATTCGCTCAGGCAGGCAATAACGGTATTGTCGGCAAAAAACCTGCATGTGGGCAAATTGAGCTACGTGTCGGATATCGCCACCAACAATGTATTGAAGCAAAAATACAATGGTGAAGGCATCGCCGCCGGTGTCGAAATTCCGTCCGAAAGCTATATTGACCTGACGCTTGGACTCAGTTCGTCGAACACACGCACCGTTATTCCGCAGGTAACAGGCTATACGTTTACCGAAGCCAAAGCCGCCTTGGCGGAAGCCTCGCTCAATACAGGCGCGGTGCACTACGACAATACGGTAACTACGTACGTCGATTCGCTGTTTGCACGTGTATATAAGCAAACGCCTGCCGTATCCCAGTCCGTTATTTGGACGCTCGGATTAAAAGTAGAACTGTGGCTTACAAAAAACGACAAAAAAATAAAATAGTGAAATAATGAAAACATCGTACCGGTATATTTGTGGTTTGTGCATGACGATTGTTGCCGTGCAGGGATTCGTATGCCGCGCTTCGGCGCAGGAAATGTTAGTTCCGTTGAGCGAAAACCGGAATGTACAACCGCAGCCTGCACATGTGCACAAATCGTCGGGCATACAAAAACTTGACGCCGGCGATAACCCATTGCCGCTGCCGTTTGTAGGCGATTTTGCGCCTGCGCACCCCTATCCCGACCCTGCGCAATGGACGACGAACGGCGTGTATGTCAACAACCATTATGCCTTGAATATGCCTACCGTCGGCGTCGCTACCTTCGATGCGCTGAACGGCGAAGGGCGGCTGTATGCCCACTTAAGCGGCGCGGCTGCGGCTGCCGATACATTAGCGTCGTTACCCATTGACTTGGAATCGAAAAACAATATAGCCCTCAGTTTCTTCTACCAGCCCGGCGGATTGGGCGACATGCCGGGTTTGCTGGATAAATTTATGCTCGAATTTTATTCGCCCGCCGACGACCTGTGGACGGAAGTATGGAGCGTAGTATATAACGCCGCCGACAGCACGATTACAGAATCTCGCGAAGCCGACACGCTCGTGCACAAGTTCGACGTGCAGAACATGCCGTTTGTGTATGCCGCGCTGGAAGTCAACGCGCCGTGGCGTCAGCGGGGCTTTCAATTCCGTTTCGTGAACTACGTAACGCTTACGGTCAATGCCGACGTACCCGGACGCGCCAGCAACGCAGACTTTTGGCATCTCGGCATGATATATCTCAACAACAACCGCGATGCGGCAGACACATGCTTTGACGAAGTCGCTATGACGAGACTCGACCTGAAAAGAAACAACGCCTACGCATCAATCCCAGCCTACCACCTTGCCGCTTCGCCCGCCATGTCGTTAGACTCTTTTACCGTAACGTACTACAACATGGGATGCGACTCAAAACAAGCGCCGGTATACTACTCCATCAATCCGCTCTACGGCGCGGGCGCAGCCGCTGCGGTAACCGACGAGCCTGTGCTGCTCGACAATATTTTAGCCAAACAACGGCGTTCGTGGATACAACCCGTACACTATACCTTTTCGGCTACCGCCGCCGATGCCGCCTTTGAAATAGCAACCTATCTGGACATAGACAAAAAAGAAACCTCGCCGCTCCGCACCGCATTGCGGCACAACGATACGCTAAAACACATACAAGAATTTCACGACTACTACGCCTATGACGACGGCTCTGCCGAGAACGGCTACGGCTTGTTCGGCTACGGCTCTTCCACCGGTCGCGTAGCCGTGCCGTTCGCACCGCTGATGGGCGACTCGCTGCGCGGCGTATACCTCTACTTCAACTTGGCAAAAGACAGCGCAAACGTTACACCGTTTGAACTGGCGGTATGGAGCGACGACGGCGGCGTACCGGGTACAATCCTGTTGCGGCAAAAAATTACCCGTCCCGCATTCGACAGCCTCTCGTACGTAGCCTATAAATTCAAAACCCCGCTGTGGATAGGTCGCAACCAATCCTTTTACGTAGGATGGATTCAATCGTCGGAAACATTCCTCAACATCGGCTACGACGCCAACACGCCTACGCACGGAAAAAACCTCTACTCGCTCACCGCCACCGGCGTCTGGTACGAATCCATATACGACGGCGCATTAATGATTCGCCCGATATTCTGTAAAGCCGAAAACTTCCCCGGCAACCACATAGAACCCGAAGCGGAAAAAACATCCGCCGCCGCCGCGCCCGACCGCTATATGATATACCCGAACCCTGCCTCCGACTGGATAGCCGTCCGCAACCTGACGGACGAAGAAGCAGGGCGCGTTACACCCCCCCAACTGTTGGAACTCTACGACCTGAGCGGGCGCCGGTGCTTTGCCGGCTACACCGCCGGAGGCGCGGTATCCCTGTCGGGATTAGCCGCCGGCGTATACCTTGTGCGGATTACAGACGGCGGAAAAATAAAAACATTGCAACAAATTATAGTGAATGAATGAAAAGTGCAAAAGATTGGCTTGATATGGACGTAGAAGATGACTTCTTAGGCGACGATATAGAAACTTTAGACGAACAGCCCCTTTTTGAACACTATCACTTTACGGTAGACAAAGGACAGGGCGCGCTACGCATAGACCGCTACCTGACCGCACGCCTTGAAGACACCTCGCGCAGCCGCATACAATTAGCCGCCGCCTCGGACTACATCTTAGTCAACGGGCGCGTCGAACGCTCAAACTACATCATCCGCCCGCTCGACGAAATCAGCATCGTGATGCCCTACCGCCGCCGCGGACTCGAAATTCTCGCAGAAGACATCCCCCTCGACGTCGTATATGAAGACACGGAACTCATGGTCATCAACAAACCCGCCGGCATGGTCGTACACCCCGGGCACGGCAACTACACCGGCACGCTGCTCAACGCCCTGAAATTCTATTTTCAAAACACCGACACCAACGCCCTCTTGGCGCACCGCATCGACAAAAACACATCGGGACTGCTGCTCGTCGGGAAAACCGAAGAAGCACATGCCGCACTCGCGGCGCAATTCTACGTACACAGCACCAAGCGCGTATACCAAGCCCTCGCATGGGGCAACATAAAAGACGACGAAGGCACGGTCGACGCCCCCATCGGGCGACACCCGAAAGACCGCATGTGCTTCACCGTCGTACCCGAAGAACAGGGCGGTCGCCACGCCGTTACACACTACAAAGTACTCGAACGCTTCGGCTACGTTACACTCGTCGAATGCCGCCTCGAAACCGGACGCACCCACCAAATCCGCGTACACATGGACTCCATCGGGCATCCCCTCTTCAACGACGACCGCTACGGCGGCAACCGCATCATCAAAGGAATGGCATTCAGCAAATACCGCCGCTTCGTAGACCACTGCTTCTGCATCATCCCTCGCCACGCCCTCCATGCGCGCCTGATTGGATTCGTACACCCCGTTACCCACCAAGAAATGATATTTGAACAGCCCCTCCCTGCCGACTTTGCCCAAGTCCTCGAACGCTGGAGGGCATACACCGTCGAACATAACGAATAAACACGCCAATATATGAAAAAAAACATTGCAGTCATTTACGGAGGCGACTCTTCCGAATTTGAAGTATCGGTAAACAGCGGCAAACAAGTCTGCCAAAACCTCGACCGCGCGCGCTACAATGTATACGAAATACTCCTGCGCGGCGCAAGCTGGGCTGTACAACTCGACGGCGGAACGCGCACGGCGGAAATCAACAAATCCGACTTCAGCGCAACCCTCGACGGCGTCGGAATACGCTTCGACGCAGCCTTTATCATGATTCACGGAACGCCCGGCGAAAACGGCTTGCTGCAAGCCTACTTCGACATGCTCCACATACCCTACACCTCGTGCAGCGCCTTCGTCTCCGCGCTCACATTCAATAAATACGCCACCAAATGCTTCCTGCGCGACGCCGGCATCAAAATGGCGAAAGAACGCTACTTCCGCCGGCACGAAACCATCGACTTCGCCGCCCTCGCGCACGAACTCCGCTTCCCGATGTTCGTCAAACCCAACGACAGCGGAAGCAGCTGCGGCATTACGAAAGTCAAATCAGCCGACGGCTTCGCCCGCGCCTTTGCCGCCGCCTTTGCCGAAAGCGACGCCGTCATCGTCGAAGAATACATTGCCGGACGCGAGCTGCAGCAAGGCGTACTGAAAACCGGCGGCAAAACCGCCGTCCTCCCCGTAACGGAAATTATCACACACAACGAATTTTTCGACTACGACGCCAAATACAAAGGACAAAGCGAAGAAATCACACCGGCAGCCGTTGCGCCCGCCGTCGCCTCGCGCCTCGCCGCCCACTCCTCCTTGATATACGACTACTTAGGATGCCGCGGCGTCGTGCGCATCGACTACATCCTCCGCGCCGACGACATTTATTTCCTCGAAATAAACACCATCCCCGGCATGAGCGCACAAAGCATCGTACCCCAACAACTCCGCGCCGCAGGCATCAACTTCACGGACGCGCTCACCTCGCTCGTCGAAGCGTGTGAAGCGTAAAGTGTGAGGAGTGAAGCGTATCGCGTTACGCACGTTCGTATTATCATTAGGTAATAATAAATTTTTTCATTGTTGTCCGGTAAACGCTGGAAATTGCTATAATTAAAATATTACTATCTGATAATCACACATAATTGTCTGTAACATAGCGATAAAACCAATGTTCCACAGCGCCTATAAACAGCA
>JAITPN010000005.1 GCA_031289415.1 Prevotellaceae bacterium
GACGATTAGCTAAAGACTATGAATATACGACTTCTTCAAGTATCGCTATGATTCAAATCGCTTTTGTTTGTATTATGCTCAATAGAATAAAATCTCAATGAAATTTAAACAGTTTCTAAGTTTGTTGTCAGGTAGTGAATCTGATTTACAGCGATTGCCTTTTAATTCCATAAGATAATCTCCCTCCGGCAAATCAAAACTATAGTCGCCGGATTTATCTATACGCCAACTACCTTCTTCGGTTGTTGCATCAACCTTATGCAATGTAATTATTACATTGTCTATCTCCAGATTGCTCGCCCCTGTGTAAGATATTCTTCCTGTGAGTGTTCCTGTATATGGCGTTTTGTCTTCTTTTTTACAGGAACAAAAAAACAGAATGCCAATGAATAGAATAAGTGCGTTTCTCATATCTTTTGATTTAAAATTTTATATTTACAGTCATTGCCATTTGAGGTTTGCCCTGCCAATCGAAAAGTGGCGTTGAAACAAGTTCGATATTATTTTTACGAAACCAATTAAAATTATCGCAATAAATCAAGAGTATCATTGCTCCTGCTCCTGCAAACCACCACCCCGAAGTAGATAATTGATTTTCATATTTTTCATAAAAATTGTTGCGTTCCCATTGTTCATATTTAGGGTCTTTATGTTTTTTCAAGTTATTTTGCGCACTAATACAATAACCAATTCCTGTGCCTAACAATACTGCTTCCATTCTCGAAAAAACTATTCCTTTCCCTGTCTGTTTAGTGGCAAATTGGTGTATTAAAGGCAAAGAATTCCACCTTTTTGCGTGTAGTTCTTTTTGCCTGTTTTCCAATAAAAAACGCGCAGTTTTATATATTTGTAATTCTTCTTTTAATTGCGCAATAACAGCACGACTAATACTTTTTTCTTGTTCATATTCAACAAGTAGCTGTTCTTTTTCTTTTTTCTGTTCATCAAGAGCATTTAAAATAGGCATTAATTCCTTACGGATTACATTTTCTACAACTGTTTTTATTGCCGTAGTATCATTATTTATTATATTTTTGATAAGGGTTTTAATATACTCATTATATTGCTTGTTGTTTGCTCCACCAATCTGTATATTAGATTGTTGAGGATCTTCAGCAAAAAGATTAGGAAATCCGCAAAAGAGCAGGAACAACAATAATGCTATGTGCTTATTTTTTTTCATTGTATGTATTATTTTGAATATTACCTTCGCCGCCATTTTGTTGATTTGTCATATCACTTTTTATTTTGGTTATCAGTGTATTCTGTTGATGAATAGTATCGCCCAACTTTATTATGGTGATTTTTAATTCTTGTATTTCTGTTTTATTATCTTGTATTTCTGTTTTATTATTTTGCAGGAATGAATTTTGTACTTGAATTTTATTTTCAAGATTGTTTATTTGTATAAACGATATTAGAACTGCAACAATTACAGGTGCAACAATGTTTTTAAGTATAAAACCGCCACAAGATTTTATTTTTTCTGTTACTTTCTTATTCATACGATTAAATTATTTTTAAGTTTATGAAAATTCATAAAATTTTTCTTGAAATTCGGACTATTAAGCCTTAATTGTTGAATTGTTAAATTTTTAAATCGGTTAATAATAGGGAATTTAACGACCGTATTGGGGTCGCACTGTATGCAGAGGGAATGACATCGCCGCCGTCCGTCGTGTTTACTGACGGCGGCTTTGCGGTTGTGCTCGCTAAGGGTTGAGCCTGCCACGCGGAATGTGCGCCGCAGGTATAATAATTGTAAGGTATTACTTGTTGGTAAGGTAAGGTGTGTGCTGTGTGCTGTGTGCTGTGTGCTGTGTGCTGTGTGCTGTGTGCTGTGTGCTGTGTGCTGTGTGCTGTGTGCTGTGTGCGCACAAAGATACAACAAAACCCTTTATGGTGCAAGGATTTGACGTAAAAGTTATCAGAACGTTTTCCACAATGCTCAGCATGTTGTTATAAATTATTGGCTGCAAAGGTAAAAATAATAATTGAAAAAATAGCTAAAATATGCAAAAAAAATGACTAAAATATGTAAAAATGCAAGGTTATACCCCGTCATGGCGGGCTTGACCCGCCATCCCCTGACATGGGCTTTAGCCAAAATATTCAGGAATTGGGCTAAAGCCGGAGACAATCAAGAACAAGAAAGTAACGCTCATGTATAGGTGTATCCAAAATGGATACAAATTGTATCCATTTTGGATACACCATTTTGATACAACGTAATGAAAAAATACTTACCTTTGCAATTATTAATTTATAAAATTAAGAGAATAATGAAAACAATTTCAAACTTACGCCATGTAAGTATAATTACAATTATCTTTCTAATATTCGAATCTTGTGGTAATAACAATGAAAATATTATTCATGCAGGAGAAAAAAGAACAAGTATTAGTATTGTCATAGATTCGATGATTATAGACGCCACATATACCAGCGGGCAAGGAAATTTTTATATGAAAGATTCTATCATCACTTTTGCGGATACGTATTATTCTACATTTTTCCATTATGACATAAACACAGGAAAATATATATCCAAGCATTTTAGTAGAGGCAATGGACCAAATGAGTTGAATAAATTCATGTGTGCTTATCCTGCATTAAATGGAAAACAGGTTTTTATTTTGGATGCGTCCAACTATCTATTGAGTTTCGATGAACAATTTAATATATCAAAGCATGGGACAGTGAATTTTGGATGGAGTAAAAATCAGCAATCTTCTGATTTTGAATCTCCTACAAATTACAATGTCATGCAAATGACAGATTTTGGGATACATTTTACTTATTTAAATGATTCGATATTAATTATTCCTGTCAATATTGTAAAGAGGTTTACATCAAGACATGGATTGATACACAGGAATCATTATAAAAGAGGTCATATTTTCGGTAAATTAAATATAAATAATATGAAGGTGGAAAAAATATTTGGGCAATTTCCCGAAATATATAAAAAGTCCCCGACTCCTCATTTGGAATTTTTTCAGTATGCAGTAAAAGGAGATACAATGTATGTCAATCATGCTGTCGATTCATTAATATATGTATATGAATATCCTGACCGTTTATTATATACAATGGGTTATGAATGTAATAATATCAACAGAAAATATACGATAACAACAATTGTTGACGAAGGGAGAATATTCATGGATGATAAGAAAAAAGCAGAAATTAATACAGGGTTGAAGTATATCCCTCAGACTAATCTTTTAATACGTACTTATATGAAATTCATAAGAGGAGAATCGGGGCTACAAGTTTATGAAAACAGTCATTTAATTGGCGATTTTGAAATGCCTCCCTATTTCATTTTTCTTGGCTATTATAATGGCGTGTATTATGGAGTAAGAATAATACCAATTGAAACGGAAGATAAAACCGAATTTGTGTTTTATAAGTTAATTGTAAAATGAAAATAAAGATTTTTTTCATATTGATGATTTTTTCATTCACTACTGTCCGCTAAAGTCAAAAAATAGTTATAATTTAGTTTTTACTGTCTGATAATCAGATATAATTGTTTCTATTTTCAAAAGCAAGCCTCCATATTTTGGGGAATAACGAACTTTGATAGTTACTCCTTAAAATCCGTTTATTTTTTTTGTTTTTTAATGAAATAAATTTAAAAAAGTTTGGTATTTTCCGTCTCTTTTTTTGCACAATTTTTACCTCGCCGCCGCATGAATGGGGGTTGTTAAGGATTGACTATTTACACCGTACTTTTTATCGTCCGGTATATTCCATCGACGTCAATGCCACATTCGGCGTGTAATTGCGCAACGGTTCCCTGTTCTATATATTTGTCGGGGATGCCGAGGCGGATGACGGGAAGCGGATAGTGGTTCGCCGTAAAAAATTCGGCTACCGCACTGCCCAGTCCGCCTATTACCGTGCCGTTTTCGACGGTTACTACACGTGTATATGTGCGTCCGACGTCGTGCAGCGCTTTTTCATCAATCGGTTTCGCGAAGCGCATATCGTAATGCGCTACCGCGACGCCTTCGGAGGCAAGGCGGTCGAGCGCGTTCACTACGGCGTTTCCGATGTTTCCGATGCTCAGTACCGCTGTGTTTTCGCCGTTTCTCAATTTGCGCGACGTGCCGATGGTTATTTTTTCAAAAGGCGCGTGTTTCCATGCAAGCCCTGCACCTGCGCCCCGCGGATAGCGGATTGCGAAGACGTTGCCGTTGGGCAGTTGTGCGGTGTACATTAAGTTCCGCAATTCTACTTCGTTCATCGGCGACGAAACGACCATGTTAGGGATGCAGCGGAAGTAAGCCAAATCGTATGCGCCGTGATGCGTAGCGCCGTCTTCGCCCACCAGCCCGCTGCGGTCGAGGCAGAGTACTACTTGTAAGTTTTGCAAGGCTACGTCGTGAACCACGGAGTCGAATGCCCGTTGCATAAATGAGGAGTAAATGTTGCAAAACGGCAGTAAGCCTTGCGCCGCCAATCCTGCTGAAAAAGTTACGGCGTGGGCTTCGGCAATGCCTACGTCAAAAGTGCGGTGCGGCATTTTCTCCATCATCAGATTCAAGGAGCATCCGGTGGGCATGGCAGGCGTGATGCCTACAATTTTTTCGTTTTGTTCGGCAAGTTCGATAATGGTTTCGCCAAACACATCTTGGTAGCGCATCGGCGCACCGTTTACCTTAATGCGTTGTCCGGTGTTTTTGTTAAACAACCCCGGCGCGTGCCAATCGGTTTGGTTTTCTTCGGCAGGTTTATATCCTTTTCCTTTTGTGGTAACTACGTGCAGCAGTTTTGCGCCGTCAATATGCTGCAACGAGCGTAGCGCCGACGTCAGGCGTGGTATGTCATGTCCGTCCACCGGTCCGAAATAGCGGAATCCCATTGCTTCGAAAAGGTTGCTTTGTTGAAATGCGGTTCGTTTCACAGCCGCCATAAAACGTTGTACGGTATGGCGAATGACGTTTTTCCCCAACCAGTTCCATATTTTGTCTTTGGCTTTGTTGTAATGCGCCGAAAGCGTGAGTTTCATCAGGTATTGATGCAGTGCGCCTACGTTTTCGTCAATCGAAATGTTATTGTCGTTGAGTACTACCAGCAGGTTTGATTGCATCGCGCCGGCGTTGTTCAGTCCTTCAAAAGCCAGCCCTCCTGTCAGTGCGCCGTCGCCGATGACTGCCACGGTTTGCTGCTTTACGCCTTGCAGCGCGGCTGCCGTAGCCATGCCGAGCGCCGCCGATACGGATATCGAGGAATGTCCGCCGCCAAACGGGTCGTATATACTTTCGCTGCGGCGCGGAAAACCGCTTATTCCGTTATATTTCCGGTTCGTATGGAACGCGTCGCGCCTTTCCGTCAAAATCTTGTGCGCATACGCCTGATGTCCTACGTCCCATATCAGTTTGTCGTGCGGCGTATCAAATACATAGTGCAAGGCTACGGTAAGTTCCACCACGCCGAGGCTTGCTCCTATGTGTCCGGGATTTTCGGCGCAGGCGTCAATAATCAATGTGCGCAATTCGGCGCATACTTCGGGCAGTTGCCGAGTGTCCAACTTGCGCAAATCCGCCGGATTATTTATAGTATGAAGTAATGATGTCAATATAATTCTTATTTCATTTCGGCAAACATTTTCATTGTTTCGCCATGGTAAGCGCTGCCTACTTCGTGGGTATGTCCGAGTGTGGGATAAGCTACCCACGTTTTTCGGGATTTCACTTGGTTGAACACGGCGAAGTTTGTGTGCGGCGGGCATATCTCGTCCTGTACGCCGATGCCCATTATCACAGGGCATGTAATCCATTGCGCAAGGTTTTTTACATCGAAATAGCTTAGCACGTCGTATATTTTTTCCAAAGATGTTTCGGGATGTTTGCTGACGTATTCATCAAGGTCGTTTTTAGGCCACGCTGCAATTTTAAAGTAGTCGCGGTAATCGGAAAGGAACGGAATGTGCGGCGAAGCGGCTTTCACACGCGGGTCGAGCGCCGCTGCCGCGAATGACAGTGCGCCGCCTTGGCTGCCGCCTTGCACGCCTATACGGTCGGCGTCAATTTCGGGACGGCTGCACACGAAATCAACAGCCCGCACTACGTCGAGAAATGCGCCGCGATAGTAATACGTTTCCTTGCTTTCCAATCCGTACATAATCCATTTTCCGAAACGGTTGGTGGGTTGGTTTAATCCTTGTCCGCGAATAGATAATACGAAGTGGGCAAAGCCGTCCCACGTGGTGTCGGGCAAGTACCCCGGTGTATTATATCCCATGTATTCGATAATTACCGGATGCTTGCCTGCGTGTGTGGGTTGTGCATAGTAGCCGCGTATCAACTCATTTTCGAATGACCGCATTTCTACCAAAAACATACGGTAGTCGGCATTGGAATGTTGCGGTTGCGGGGTTAGCTTATATTTTGGCGCTACTTTTTTCAGTTCCGCAAGGTTGTTTTCCCAAAAGGCTTTGAAGTCGTCTTTGGCGTCTATCGGCGAACTTATTTGTTCGGGTTCAACGCCTACATTAACTTTTGTTTCAAATATCGTGGTGTCGTTGCGAAGCAGTTGCACCGCGTATCTGTAAAAGCCCGGATCGGGATTCTCTTTCCGAAATTCACGACGGTATGTCTGCTTTCCTTTCAATATGATTGGCAAAGTGTCGGCATGTAGGAAACGATAATCGTCGGTGGTGCAGGTTACGGTGAGAACGGCAGGCGTGCGCCCCTCGTTGTCATTGGCGATAGTTACGGTGAAGCGGATAGGGTCAGGCGACAGGAAAATATAATCGGAATCGGCTATTGCTACCGTGCAGGTGATTTTATGGTTGTCAATCGGCGTGTGTGTGCCATGGCAGGCAAACAGCAGGATGCCGCCTATAAAAGCAACCGTAATAAATGATTTGCGTATGTGATTTGCGTATGTCATATAATTGTTTTTTTATTTACAAATTTCTTGTGTGATGCGTTCAAACTTTTGTTGAAGTGCTGCGGTTACTTCATTGTATGCTGATTTATCATTCAGGTCGGCGCGTATGCCGAAGTAAAATTTAATTTTCGGCTCAGTGCCTGAAGGGCGCACGGATACAATAGTACCGTCGTGTGTAATAAATTGCAATACGTTTGATTTTGGCATTTGAATGGGTGTGCGTTCTTTTGTGACTACGTCAAGGGTTTCGGAAGTCAAATAATCGTGGATAATCGTTACGGGCGAGCCGTCAATATGCGTAGGCGGGCTGCTGCGGAAATCCGACATCATTTGTTGTATTTGTGCCAAGCCGTCCTTTCCTTTTTTTGTGATGGACACCAGCAGTTCCCTATAATATCCAAATTCCGTGTACACGTCAAGCAGCAAGTCATACATGGTTTTTCCCTGCATGGCTGCCCATGCTGCCATTTCAGCGAGGGTACAGCAGGTTGCCACAGCGTCTTTATCGCGGACAAACTCGCCGATGTTGTATCCATAGCTTTCTTCACCGCCGCCAATGAACGTCTTCGTCCCCTCCTGTTGGCGGATGACTTCGGCTATGAATTTGAATCCGGTAAACACGATGTAACATTCCACGCCGAACCGTTCTGCCAGCGTTTTTATCAAATTTGTCGTTACGATAGTGGTTACGATGTATTCTTTCCCTGTCAGCTTTCCAAGTTCTTTCCATCGCCGCAGCAAATAATAGGTGAGGAGCGATGCCGTTTGGTTTCCGTTTAACAATATAAACTCTTTCTTATCGTTGCGAATGGCAATGCCTACGCGGTCTGCGTCGGGGTCTGAAGCCATTACCATGTCAGCGCCTGAGGCGATAGCTTTTTCGATAGCCATTTTCAACGCGCTTGCCTCTTCGGGATTCGGCGATGCCACCGTCGGAAAGTTACCGTCGCTGACGTCCTGTTCCGGTACTCTGATAATATTGTTAAACCCTTTGCGGCGCAGGGCTTCGGGAATAAGCGTAGCGCCTGTGCCGTGCAACGGTGTATATACAATGCGTAGTTGATTATGTTGCGCTACGGCTTCGGGCGAAAGCCCCAGACTTAATACCTTTTCAAAGTATATCTCGTCAATATCCTTGCCGATTCGTTTGATGTTTGATTCATTGCCGCTAAAATGCACCTGCGAGGGGTCGGTGATTTTTTCTACTTCGGCAATGATATTGGTGTCGTGAGGCGCGGTAATCTGTGCGCCGTCGTCCCAATAGGCTTTGTATCCGTTATATTCTTTCGGATTGTGTGAAGCGGTAATTACCACACCGCTTTGGCAGCCTAAATGGCGTATGGCAAAACTGAGTTCCGGCGTAGGGCGCATACCGTCGAACAGGAATACTTTAATGCCGTTAGCGGCGAACACTTCCGCCGTAATCTGTGCAAAATACGAACTGTTATTGCGGCTGTCGTACGCTATTGCCGCTTTGATTTCGGGCAGGTTAGGAAAACTTTTTTTGAGATAGTTCGACAATCCTTGCGTCGCCATTCCTACGGTATATTTGTTCATACGGTTAGTGCCTACCCCCATAATACCGCGCAGTCCGCCCGTGCCGAATTCAAGATTTTTATAAAAACTGTCTTCCAGTTCGGCAGAATTGGTTGTTTCCAAATCCTTTATCTGCGCTTTTGTTTCGTCGTCGTAGTTTCCGTTGAGCCACGATTGAATATGTTGCGTTACGTTTTGTTCCATATCTTCCAAATTTTAATAAATGCAAAAGTAGGACTTTTTATTGAATTTTTGCGCTACGATAGGCATAAATTTAAAAAATAGACTGGTTACCAGATTGTTTTATTGGATATGAAATCTTATTGATACACACAATGCCAGAATATCGCAAATAGCCGACAACCGACAAAAAACAGGCTGTTCGGAATAAAAAAAAGGATTCTTATCTATGATATAAAACCCTTGTATCCTTAATGTAGCGCGGGGGAGGATTGAACTCCCGACCTCATGATTATGAATCATGCGCTCTAACCGGCTGAGCTACCGCGCCAAAAAATCAGACCGCAAAAGTAATGCTTTTTTTATGAACTTGCAAAACTTTTTTAACACGCACGATGGCTTGTGCTATGTGAAAAATCATTATCTTTGCCGAAATAATTGTAACAGAAATAAAATAAGTCATCATGAAAATACAATTACGCAGCCACACTTCAACCGCCGGTCGCCGAATGGCGGGCGCACGCGCTTTGTGGAAAGCTAACGGCATGAAGCCCGAACAAATCGGGAAGCCTATCATAGCCGTCGTAAATTCATTTACCCAATTCGTACCCGGGCATGTGCATTTACATGAAATCGGGCAATTCGTGAAAGCCGAAATCGAAAAATCGGGTTGCTTTGCCGCTGAATTTAACACCATTGCCATTGACGACGGCATTGCCATGGGACACGACGGAATGTTGTATTCCCTGCCCTCGCGCGATTTGATTGCCGACAGCGTAGAATACATGGTGCAGGCGCACAAAGCCGACGCCATGATTTGCATCAGTAATTGCGATAAAATTACGCCCGGAATGTTGATGGCTGCCATGCGGCTGAATATCCCTGCGGTGTTTGTGTCGGGAGGTCCGATGGAAGCTGGACGGCTGGACGGACACGGACTGGATTTGATTGACGCGATGATACAAAGCGCCGACGAATCCGTACCGGACGAGCAGGTGCGGCAAATCGAGCAACATGCTTGCCCTACCTGCGGCTCTTGTTCGGGAATGTTTACTGCCAACTCCATGAATTGCCTGAACGAAGCCCTTGGGCTGGCGCTGCCGGGCAACGGAACGGTTGTAGCGACACACGCCCTTCGGAAAAAATTATTTGCCGACGCCGCCCGCCTGATTGTCGAAAACGCCCGACGGTATTATGACGAGGGCGACGAAAGCGTATTGCCGAAAAGCATTGCCGTGCGCGACGCTTTTCTTAACGCCATGACGTTGGACATTGCGATGGGCGGTTCAACCAACACGGTGCTGCACCTTTTGGCTGTTGCCCACGAAGCCGGCGTAAACTTCACCATGCAGGACATCGACGCACTTTCGCGCAAAACGCCCTGCCTTTGCAAGGTTGCGCCGAATACCAATAAGTATTACGTGCAGGACGTCAACCGTGCAGGAGGCATTATCGGCATTTTGGCAGAACTGGAAAAAGGCGGGTTGGTGCACACCGCCGTGAAGCGGGTCGACGGATTGACGGTAGGGGAGGCGATAAAGCAATACGGCATTACGAACGGCAGCGGCAATGACGCCTGCCGGCATATTTATAACGCTGCGCCCGGCAACACGTTCAACCTCGTGCTGGGCGCTCAGGAGAATTATTACGACTCGCAGGACGCCGACCGCGCAAACGGATGTATCCGCGACGCTGCCCACGCCTACAGCCGCGACGGCGGGCTGGCGGTATTGAAAGGGAACATCGCGGCGGACGGATGCGTCGTGAAAACGGCAGGCGTGGACGAAAGCATATTAAAATTTTCGGGTCATGCTAAAGTTTTTGATTCGCAGGAAGCGGCTTGCGAAGGCATTCTTGGCGGAAAAGTGGCGGCGGGCGACGTCGTCGTGATTATATACGAAGGACCGAAGGGCGGACCCGGTATGCAGGAAATGCTGTATCCTACGTCCTACATCAAATCAAGGCATTTGGGAAAAGCTTGCGCGTTGATTACCGACGGACGCTTTTCGGGAGGCACGTCGGGCTTGTCTATCGGACACGTATCGCCCGAAGCCGCATCGGGAGGAAACATCGGCTTGGTCAGGGATAACGACGTCATCGACATCGACATTCCCAACCGTGCTATCAACGTCCGCCTCAGCGACGGAGAACTGGCAAGCCGGCGCGCGCAGGAAGAAAGTCGCGGACGCCTCGCGTTTACGCCCCGCAACAGGACAAGGCAAGTGTCGAAAGCCTTGCAGGCGTACGCCAATTTAGTCAGCTCAGCCGACAAAGGCGCAGTGAGGATGATATGAAAAATTATTTAATTTAATCAATATATGTTAGTCAAAACATTCGGCAGCGCCTGCTACGGCATTAATGCCACGACAATCACGATTGAAGTTGACGCCTCGCCCGGCTTCGGGTTTTGCATGGTAGGCTTGCCCGACAGCGCGGTGAAAGAAAGCCAGCAACGCATCAACACCGCGTTGCAAACCATCGGGTTTCGCATGCCCGGACGCAAGGTAGTCATCAACATGGCGCCCGCCGACATCCGCAAAGAAGGCTCGGCGTACGACCTGCCGCTGGCGATAGGGTTGCTGGCGGCGTCGGAACAAGTGAAAGCCGGACGCATTGGCGAATACATCATCATGGGCGAACTGTCGCTCGACGGTCGGCTGCGCCCCATCACCGGCGCGCTGCCGATAGCGTTGCAGGCGCGGAGCGAGAATTTCAAAGGATTCATTTTACCGAAAGAAAATGCACGCGAAGCCGCTATCGTAGAAGGGTTGACCGTTTACGGCGCAGAAACGCTGCACGAAGTGATTGATTTCTTCAACGGCGGCGATTCCATGCAGCCGGTAACCGTGAACGTCCGCGAAGAATTTGAACAGCTCGCCGTGGCGTTCGATATAGATTTTGCCGACGTCAAAGGGCAGGAAAACGTGAAGCGGGCTTTGGAAATTGCGGCGGCAGGCGGGCACAACATCATCATGATAGGACCGCCGGGCGCAGGAAAAACCATGCTCGCAAAACGGTTGCCCACCATCATTCCGCCGCTGAGCCTGCAGGAAGCGCTCGAAACGACGAAAATACACTCGGTAGCCGGAAAAATCGACCAACACACCGGATTGGTGGCGCGCCGTCCGTTCCGTTCGCCGCACCACACCATCTCCAACGTTGGGCTTGTAGGTGGCGGCACAAACCCGCAGCCCGGCGAAATATCGCTGGCGCACAACGGCGTGCTGTTTCTCGACGAGCTGCCCGAATTTCAACGCACGGTGCTCGAAGTGATGCGCCAGCCGCTCGAAGACCGCTGCATCACCGTATCGCGCGCCCGCTATTCGATTGAATATCCGGCAAACTTCATGCTTGTAGCCTCCATGAACCCCTGTCCCTGCGGCAACTACAACCATCCCGAAAAGCCCTGCCTCTGCGGCGCGGGCGTAGTACGGAAATACTTGGGCAAAATATCGGGTCCGCTGCTCGACCGCATCGACATACACATCGAAGTAGTGCCCGTACCGTTTGCGCAACTCTCCGATACGCGCGCGGCAGAAAGCAGCGCCGCCATCCGCGAGCGCGTCATTGCCGCCCGCAACGTGCAGGCGCAGCGGTTTGCCGAAATTCCGCGCATACACTGCAACGCCATGATGCCCTCGCACCTCTTGAAACGATACTGCCGCCTCAACAATGCCTGTTCGGCGCTACTCAAAGCCGCCGTAGAACACGTAGGGCTGTCGGCACGCGCCTACGACCGCATCCTGAAGGTGGCGCGCACCATCGCCGACCTCGCCAATGCCCCGCAAATCACGCCCGAATACCTCGCCGAAGCCATCCAATACCGCAACCTCGACCGCGAAGGGTGGGCGGGATAGAACGCTCCCTGCGGCGCAGCGGACGCCTCCGCCTGCTCCTATTCTTATGTATATAAGGTAGCGTCTTCCGGAAATGTTTTCCTGTCTTCCGGAAATGCTTTCGGGGACGACCAAAGAAGAACAATTCAACAAGTCAAAACAAATTCAGTTTAATGACAAGCCTTGCGGTGCTTTTTTAGACGGTAATAGTTGTAGGGCAGCGGCGCTAAAAAGCCTGCTACGGTTGCCGGAATAAAAGCCAGCCAATAGCGCGGGTCGCTCAGCGCGAGTTTGCCGCCGGTAACCATGAAATCGGCAGCGTTCATCGCCGTTTCCATCGCCACCATCGACAGGAAGGACATGCCGGCAGCCGTGTGCAGCGCAGCCCTCCAAACGAGTTTTTCCCTGTAGCGCAGGATGGTCGTTTCCAACACCATGGACGTGAGAAGCCCCGCGGCGGTTGCCAAAAGCATTTGCACCGCCATCGGGGTATGGGGATACGCATATTGCAGGATGATGAGCATGGCAAAATCGCCCGCCGAGCATCCGATTAAACAGTTGAACGTGTTAAACGCCGCTCGTTTCCAAACGGCAAAGTCATTCCACTTGAACGTGGTTTCGCATTGATGTGCCATCGTCGTGTACCTTTTATTTATAAGGTGCAAAATTACGGCGGAAACATCGTGCGGTTGTTATATTATCTTGGATGAAGTTTGCAAGATTTAGCGCCCTGCGTTTATTGTACGGTGAACGCCGCCGAGAGCTTTTCGTCGTCCGAACTTCCGCCGGCAAAGAGGCGGTACTCGCCCTTCGGAACGTCCAGTCCGTGGGTCGCGTCGTTCCACTTTGCGAGGTGCGCGAGGGGGATACTGATGCTGAAGCCGGCGGTTTTCCCTTTTTCTACGGTCAGCCGCTGGAAGCAGCGCAGTTCTTTTAACGGCAGGTTTCTGCCCGACGGATATTTGATGTATGCCTGCGCTACTTCGCCGCCGTCGCGCGTTCCCGTGTTTTTTACCGTAACCGAGCAGCGGATGGTTTCGTCCGTGCGGTAGTTGGCTTTTGGCTTGGCGCGCCATTCGTAGTCGAAGGTCGTATAGCTCAATCCGTAGCCGAAGGGATACAATGCTTTTCCTTTGAAATATTTATACGTGCGGTTTTCCATCTTGTAATCTTCAAAATCGGGGAGGTCGGCGTCTGATGCGTAGAACGTAACAGGCAGGCGTCCCGAAGGATTGTATCGTCCGAAAAGCACGTCGGCTATTGCCGTGCCGGCGTTGTCGCCGCCGTACCATGCGTTGACGATTGCCGGAATGTGTTCCGCTTCCCACGGAATGGCAACGGCGCTGCCGGTCATCATCACAAATACGACAGGTTTGCCGGTTGCGGCAAGCGCTTTCAGGAAGCGGGTTTGGATTGCCGGCAGGGCAATGCTCGTGCGGTCGCCGCCGAGGAAGCCTTCGAGGTTTACCGGCATTTCTTCGCCCTCGATGCGGGGGCTGATGCCGCCGACGTAAACAATCAGGTCGGCGTCGCGTACGTTGCCGATAATAGAGTCGAACGAAGCCGTCGCGCTGCCTACATGCGGAATGGCGGCGCTGTAGTAGATTTCGACGCCGCTGCGGTCTAAGGCGTCTTTGATGCCGTCGAGCGGCGTAACGGCTTTCGACGGCTGTCCGTTGTAATTGCCCAATTGGGTGGAAGCGTCGTTGGCATTAGGTCCTACGACGGCTATTTTTTTCAGGTTATCTTTGTTTATAGGCAACACGTCGTGCTCGTTTTTCAGCAATACGATGGATTGCCGCGCCATTTTCAGCGAAAGGTCTTTGTGCCGTTGCGCTTCGAGCACGGTAGAGTCGATGGCGGCGTATTTTACTTTTTCTTTCGGGTCGAACAATCCCAAGCGCATGCGGACGGTGAACAACCGGATGAGCGCCGCGTCTATCTGGGATTCGGCAATGCGCCCTTCGTCCAGTGATTTTTTTAATGTTTTATATACATTCGTTCCGCACTCAAGGTCTGTGCCGTGATATACGGCGTCAATCGCTGCCGCGGGCGAGTCGGGGTGCGTGCGGTGGTTATTATAAAAATCGTTGAGCGCGCCGCAGTCGGTCGTTACGTAGCCGTTATATTTCCAGTCGTTGCGTAAAATTTGAATCATCAGTTTGTCGGCGGCGCAGCAGGGCTGTCCGTCGAAAGCATTGTAGGCGCACATTACGCCCGCTACTTTCGATTCCGTAGTCAGATGTTTAAATGCGGGCAGGTAGGTGTCCCACAAATCATAGTTGCCGACTTCTGCATTGAACGTATGGCGGCTCGATTCGGGTCCGCTGTGCACCGCAAAATGTTTGGCGCAGGCGGCGGCTTTCATGTAGTGCGCATCGCCGCCCTGCAAGCCGCGTACAAAATAGTCGCCGAGCGCAGTGGTCAAAAAGGGGTCTTCGCCGTAGGTTTCCTGCCCGCGTCCCCAGCGCGGGTCGCGGAAGATGTTGACATTCGGCGTCCAGTAAGTCAGCCCTTGGAATATTTTGTGGTCTTGTTTTGCCTCGGAAAGGTTATAAATGGCGCGCCCTTCTTCTGCCGTATAGTCAGCCATTTGTTTGATGGCGTTTACGTCCCATCCGGCTGCCATCCCTATTGCCTGCGGATAGACCGTAGTATGGTAGTCCGACCATGCCACGCCGTGTAAACATTCATTCCACCAAAAATACGGAGGAATCCCGAAGCGTTCGATAGCCGGCGCGGTATTTTCCATTTGCGCCACTTTTTCGTCCGGCGTCAGGCGCGACACAAGGTCGGCGGCGCGTTCTTCAAACGAAAGTTTCGGATTTTGAAAAGGATATTCATACGCCGTGCCGCCGCATCCGGCGAGGGCGCAACACATCGCAAGCGATGCTGATACTAAGATGTACGATTTGTTCATGGCTTTTGAGCTTTTTTTAATTCGATGCAAAAGTACAAAAAAGCATGTTAGAAACAACCTTCGTCTAACAAAAATTTTTACCAACCATATTTTATTCCTATCTTTGTTGCATAATATACCTATTACGATTTGTACATGCAACTTTCATTGCCAGCATCACTCATACTTTCCAACGGAATGGTCTTTAAAGGATTTTCGTTCGGGCATCCGCAACCCGCAGCAGGCGAAGTCGTATTCAACACCGCCATGATGGGGTATCCCGAAAGCCTGACAGACCCATCCTACAAAGGGCAGCTTTTGGTGTCCACCTATCCCCTCATCGGGAATTACGGCGTGCCGAAAAACAGTTTCGTCAACGGCTTATCCGCTTTTTATGAATCGGAACATATTCAGGTGAGCGGGTTTATTGTGTCGGACTATTCGTTTGAACACAGCCACTGGAACGCTGAAAAAAGCCTGAGCGATTGGTTGAAAGAACATGAAATACCCGCCATTTACGGCATAGACACCCGCGAACTTACAAAAGTATTGCGCGAAGCAGGGACAATGCTCGGAAAAATTGTAGTGGACAACCACGATACGGACTTTGCCGACCCCAACAACGAAAATTTAGTGGCACAAGCCAGTTGCACCGAAATTATCCGTTACGACGAGGGTGCAAAAACAGTAGCGCTGGTGGACTGCGGCGTGAAACACAATATCCTGCGCTGCCTGCAGCGGCGCAATATTACAATCATCCGCGTACCGTGGGACTACGATTTTAATACGATTCCTTACGACGGATTGTTTATTTCCAACGGACCCGGCAATCCCGATTTTTGCGAAGCTACGGTGCAGCACATCCGTACGGCAATGAACGCCCAAAAGCCGATTTGCGGTATCTGCATGGGCAATCAGTTGCTATCGAAAGCAGGCGGGGCAAAAGTGTTCAAACTGAAATACGGACACCGCAGCCATAACCAACCGGTGCGTATGGTGGGTACAAACCGCTGTTTCATCACGTCGCAGAATCATGGTTTTGCGGTGGACAGCCGCACGTTGGGGAATGATTGGGAGCAGTTGTTCGTAAATATGAACGACGACACGAATGAGGGTATCCGCCACAAAACGCTTCCGTTTTTCTCCGCGCAGTTTCATCCCGAAGCCTCCAGCGGACCTACCGATACAGAGTTTTTGTTCGATGATTTTATCAAGTTAATCGGTTAAAACCGGCTTCCGTCTATTCTTTCCGCAGTTCCAGATAATGGTTAATACATTCAGGTAATTCGTGCGGATAGTGGGTTACATAAATCAGTGTTTTACCGCGAAGGGCGCAAAATTGTTCAATGATGCGGGTTGCCTGTCTTTTTCGAGCGGCGTCCAGTCCGTGCAGCGGCTCGTCTAATAGCAGTAAATCGGGATTTTTGACGAAAGAGCGCGCCAGCAGCGCCAACCGCTGTTCGCCCGACGAAAGCGTCAGGAACATACGGTCTTTGAGGTGTCCGATGTTAAAAGTATCCATCCATTCCATCGCCGCAGATTCTTGTTCGGCGCTGCATTTGCGGTGCAGCCCTATCGTGTCGAAAAAGCCCGACGCCACAATTTGCCGAGCCGACACATTGGCATGATAATAAAGGTGCATTTCGGGCGACACAAACCCGATGCGTTGTTTGATGTCCCATATACTTTCGCCTGTGCCGCGCCGACGGTCGAACAGGTAAATCGTGTGGGCATACGCCTGCGGATTATCGGCATACACAAGGCTGAGCAGCGTCGATTTCCCTGTGCCGTTTTTGCCGAGCAACGCCCATTTTTCGCCGTTTTTCACTTCCCAGTCGAGTGGATGTAAAATAGTTCGTTGTCCGTAGCTGACAGATACCTTTTCCATGCGCAGCGTTACGCGATGCGCCGCCGCAGGCTTGGTGTGCAACGCTTGCAGCGTAGTATATTCATCGGTTGCGTGTATTTCTTCCATAAATGTATCGCGGGTTTGCGGCGCAAGACATTCCCTATTCCGCATGGGCAATACGTGCGTAACCATCGGTGGAATGTCGGCGGCGTCGGGCAGCAGCAACACAGTTTGCAGGTTGCCGAGCGTTGCCGTTTGCTGCAATGTTTCGGTCAATATCTGGCGCGACGATGCATCCAATCCGATGAAAGGATTGTCGATGATTAGCACGCGAGGGCGGGCAAGCAGCGCTTTTACAATAAGAAATTTGCGCAGTTCGCCTCCTGAAAGAGCAATGATGCGTTTCGTCAATACATCGTCTAATCCGAACATTGATAGCAACGCCTGTGCATCGTCGCCGAACGATGCGCCAAGCAATTCCATGGCGGTGGGTATACCGTCTGTTTCGGCGGCATGCCAGCGTTGTTGATAGTAGGCGTTCCGGCAGTCGGTAAGCGAATAAATATCATGAAAAGAGATTTGGCGGATAGAGGCATTGCCGTTCCAGACTACCGAGCCTCCGCGCAAAGCGGTTTTCCTCGTCAGGATGTTAGCCAAAAGCGTTTTTCCGGCTCCATTAGCGCCTACAACAGCCCATTGCTGTCCTTCTTCGATGGTCCAGTTTACAGGCTTTTTAAATTGCAATTCGGGCATACAAGGAATTGCATTATTGATTTGTACAATCACTTTTTTATGAAAAAAAGATGCCGGAAAAAGAAGCGCTTCCTTTCCGGCATCCCCTCATTTAATTATTCTCGGGACGGAGCTTGCGGACAGATGCTCCTGAGCGCCACATTTCGCTGTCGCGGAGTTGCTTCAATTCCGCATCTAATTTTTCGCGGTAGTCCGGTTTTGAATTTGTATCGATAGAGCGTTGCGCTTCGTTGCCGCACGCTACTTCTTTATACAATTTCTCGAATACAGGCTTGGCGGCGTCGTGAAACGGACCCATCCAGTCCAACGCACCGCGCTGCGCGGTTGTCGAGCAGTTGGCATACATCCAGTCCATGCCGTTTTCTGCAAACAGCGGCATCAACGACTGTGTGAGTTCTTCCACCGTTTCGTTAAACGCTTCGGACGGCGAATGTCCGTTTTCGCGCAGCACTTCATACTGAGCCAGCAGCAATCCTTGTATAGCGCCCATCAACGTGCCGCGTTCGCCTGTAAGGTCGGAATAGACTTCGCGTTTGAAATCGGTTTCAAACAAATAGCCCGACCCCACGCCGATGCCCAGCGCAATGGCGCGTTCGCGCGCTTTTCCGGTAACGTTTTGGAATACGGCAAAACTCGAATTTAAACCGCGTCCTTCCAAAAACATCCGGCGCAGCGACGTGCCCGAACCTTTCGGCGCTACGAGAATCACATCAACGTCGGCAGGCGGGATAATGCCCGTCCGCTCTTTGTAGGTGATGCCGAAACCATGTGAAAAATACAAGGCTTTGCCTGCCGTAAGATGCGGTTTCAACCGCGACCAAACTTCAATTTGCGCCGCATCGGAAAGCAAGTATTGGATAATCGTCCCTTTTGCCGCCGCTTCTTCTATTTCAAAAAGCGTTTTGCCGGGTATCCATCCGTCGGCAACGGCTTTGTCCCATGTTTTTCCTTTACGTTGCCCGATAATGACGTTAAATCCATTGTCGCGCAAATTCAACGACTGCCCGGGACCTTGTACGCCGTAGCCAATCACTGCGATTGTTTCGTCTTTCAATACTTCTCTCGCTTTTTCCAGCGAAAATTCTTCGCGGGTAACGACTTGTTCGTCTACGCCGCCAAAATTCATTATTGCCATTTTATTAAGTTTAGAAAATTATTATTTGTCATTCAACATTTGTTCCATTGCCGCCAGCATATCGCTCAGCCGTTCTACTTTCGATTTTGTAATGGCGATGCGTCCCGAACGGATAAATTGCAACACGCCTATTTTGGCGCTTAATTCATCGAACAGCGCCTGCGTTTCGTCGTAGTGCCCTGTTTTTTCGAGCACCGTCCACACTTCCGTCATGTCCAATATCCGCGCGTTGTAGCGGCGGATAATGTCTTCGATAGAACCCAGCGACAGCAGCTTGTCGGTAGGCAGTTTATACAACGCTATTTCTTGGAAAACGAGGTTTTCGTCGGTGTTGTAGTATGCTTTCAGAATATCGACGCGCTTGTCTATCTGCTTCACTACTTTTTCGACCATCTCATGCTCGGAGAACGTGGTGATCGTAAATTTGTGGATGCCCTCAATCGCCGACGGCGACACGGACAGGGTTTCGATATTCAGCCCCCGGCGCGTAAATATAACGGTTATCTGATTCAGTAACCCCACCATATTTTCCGAAAATATGGTAATCGTGTAAAGCGTTTTATTTTCCATACGCTCCATCTCCTGTTAAAATGTTTGTAATATTTGCGCCTGCCGGCACCATCGGATAGACCATTCCTTTGGCTTCGACGCGGGCTTCGAGCAGATATGCGCCTTTCGTGCCGAGCATTTCGCGGATTGCCTCGTCCAGTTCGCCGCGTTTGGAAACCGACCTGCCCGGAATGTTGTAGGCGGCGGCGATTTTTACGAAATCCGGGTTTTTCATCACCGTTTCGGAATAGCGTTCGTTATAGAATAATTCCTGCCACTGGCGCACCATGCCCAGATAATCATTATTCAATAAAATAATTTTTACGTCGATGTCCGACTGCATAATGGTGCCTAATTCCTGAATCGTCATTTGCAACCCGCCGTCGCCGGCAAACAGGCACACCGTACGGTCGGGTGCGCCGAGCTTAGCGCCCATGGCGGCAGGAAGCCCGAAGCCCATCGTGCCTAACCCGCCGGAGGTTACGACGCTCCGCGTTTGCTTGAATTTAAAATACCGTGCGCCCATCATCTGGTTTTGCCCTACGTCGGTAACCAGAACGGCATTGTGGGCAGTAGCTTCCGACACGCGGTGCACCACTTCGCCCATCGTCAAAGCCGCCGTTTGGGGATATATTTCTTTATTGATAACCGCCGCCGTTTCTTTTTCCATCGGGGCTTTGAACGAATCGCGCCATGCCGTATGCTTCGCGTCGTGCAGCAGGGCGGTTACCAGCGGCAGCGTCTCTTTCGCGTTGCCCAGCACCGCGACGTCGGTTTTCACGTTCTTGTCTATTTCCGCAGGGTCAATATCGAAATGGATGATTTTAGCCTGCTTGGCGTACGTGCCCAAGTCGCCTGTTACGCGGTCGTCAAAGCGCATGCCGATGGCGATGAGCACGTCGCACTCGTTGGTTTTCAGGTTGGGCGCAATGTTGCCGTGCATGCCCAACATGCCGGTGTTCAGCGGCTCGCCGGTAGGCAGCGCCGACAGCCCCAGCAGCGTGCTGGCTGAGGGGATGTCGGCTTTCTTCAGAAACGCCAACAACTCCTCTTCGGCATGGCTCAGGACGACGCCTTGCCCCACCAGCGCCAGCGGTCGCTCGGCATGGTTGATGAGCTGCGCGGCTTGCGCCACGTGCGCCTGCTCCACCACCGGCACCGGCACGTATCCGGTGATATGGTTGACGGCAACCGACTGGTAGTCGAACGTCCCTATTTGCGCGTTTTTGGTAATGTCGAGCACCACAGGACCCGGTCGCCCCGACGACGCGATGTAGAACGCGCGGGCTATAGCCCATGGAATGTCTTCGGCGCAGCGCACCTGATACGACCATTTGCTGATAGCCTGCGTGATGCCTATCACGTCTATTTCCTGAAAAGCGTCCGTGCCGAGCAGCGTAGCCGGCACCTGTCCGGCGATGACCACTATCGGCGTACTGTCCATCATGGCGTCGGCAACGCCGGTAACCGTGTTGGCAACGCCCGGACCTGAGGTTACGACCACCACGCCCGGTTTGCCCGACACCCGCGCGTAGCCTTGCGCGGCATGTACCGCGCCCTGTTCGTGGCGGACAAGGATGTGCCGCAGCCGGTCGCGGTAGTCGTACAGCGCATCGTAAATAGAAAGCGCCTGCCCGCCCGGATAGCCGAACAGCAGCGACGCGCCCTCGTGCAGCAACGCCTCCGCAATAGCTTGCGAGCCTGACATCGTGCGCCGGTGGGGCGAAGATATAATATGATCTTTATTCATCATCTATCCAAAGTAAATATTTTGCAAAGATACAAAAAAAAAAGTGAAGCGCGAAGCGCGAAGTATTTCGCGTCGCTGTTGGTTTTAAATTGTGTAACAATCCCCCCCCCTCACTGCGACACATTAACCTTATACAAGTCGCTCCACGGACCGTAGTCGCCGCGCGTGCCCAGCCACCGGAAGGCGAGATACACCTTTTTGAAACGGTCTTCCATTTCAAACTGCAGGCGCAGGGGCGATGCGGTGGCTATGGCATGCGCGGTGAGCTGCTCGATTCCGTCGGGCTCGCCGCCGTCGAGTTTATAATACACTTCCAAGCCTCTCACGCCGTCGGGCTTGGCGCGGCGGTTGCTTTTCGCATCGAAGAATATAACGGTAACCGCCCAGTTGTCCGACTTAACGCTCCGTATGCCCGGCGTATCCGACGGTGCAGGCAGCGACGAACGCCGCCCCGGCACAGGCATGTAGAGCGCCTCGAAGTCGCCCGGCATTGCGGCGCGGTTGTACTTCACGTAGTAGTGGAGATACCGGCGGAACACTTTGTGCGCCTCGCCGAGCGCCTCGTGCAGCGCAATCGTGTCGAGCTTCGTACGGTTGTCCGCATCCTGCTTCTTGGCGTAAGCCGTATCGACGGCTACTTTCGTCGCCGTAAGCTCCTCCGCCACCGTTGCCGGTATTTTCAGCCGGAGCATGACTGCCGGTTCTATCAAATAATAAAGTTTCGTATGAAGATCTTTTATCTGATCGTCAATTCTACGTGGAAACATCGGGTGTTTAGCTGCTCTTGCCATACTATGTAAGTTTTAGTTTATTTAATATAGTATTAATAGTACTAAGGAATGATTTACGAATACGAACGAACGGTTTGTTCGTACTAAGGAACGATTCACGAATACGAACGAACGGTTTGTTCGTATTAAGGAACGATTCACGAATACGAACGGATGATTTGTTCGTACTAAGGAACGATTCACGAATACGAACGAACAGTTTGTTCGTACTAAGGAATGATTCACGAATACGAACGAATAGTTTGTTCGTACTAAGGAATGGTTCACGAATACGAACGGATGATTTGTTCGTATTAAGGAATGATTCACGAATACGAACGGATGATTTGTTCGTACTAAGGAATAGGTTACGAATACTAACGGATGGCTTCATCGTCCAAAGGATGATTTCCGAAGGAGACATATATATAAAGGTATCGTTCATCGGCTACAAAGGTACGAAAAATAATTGATATAAGGAAGTCATGAAGGAAACTCCAACGCCTCCCGACGCTCTTTGGGAGCAGGAAGCGTTCGCCATTCAGTTAAGAGCAACACCCTTTTAGCCCCCAGCGTTACACGTCCTGCATTATTTTGCTTTCGCGATATACGCCGTAATCCAAGCGCCTACTTCCGACGTTTTGGCGGCTTTGCCTTGTTCGGCAATGTCTTCCGTAACGATGCCCGCGGCGAGCGAGGCGTTTACTGCGTCGCGGATGATTGCGCCTTCGGCAGTCAGGTTAAAGGCGTATTCAAACATCAGCGCGGCGGAGAGGATGGTGGCGAGCGGGTTGGCGACGTCCTTGCCTGCCGCCTGCGGGTAAGAGCCGTGGATGGGTTCAAACACCGACGTGTGTATGCCGATGGACGCCGACGGCAGCATCCCGAGCGAGCCGGTGATGACGGAGGCTTCGTCCGTAAGAATGTCGCCAAACATGTTTTCGGTAACGAGTACGTCGAAGCGTTTCGGGTTTTGTATCAACTGCATGGCGGCGTTGTCCACGAACAGGTAGTCGGTGGCAACGTCCGTATATTCTTTTTCGATTTTTTGCGCTACCTGCCGCCACAGCCGCGAGGTGCAAAGCACGTTTGCCTTGTCTACGACCGTCAGCCGTTTGTTGCGCTTCAACGCGTAGCTGTATGCCAGCCGTACGATGCGTTCAATTTCTTCCACGGTATATACGCAGGTGTCGTATGCCGTGTTGCCGTCTTCGCTTCTGCCTTGCGGGCGTCCGAAGTAGATGCCGCCGGTGAGTTCGCGGATGCACATGAGGTCGACGCCTGCCACCAAGTCGGCACGCAGCGGCGACTTGTGGAGCAGCGACGGAAAGGTGGTTACAGGGCGGATGTTGGCATACAGTCCCAGTTTTTTACGCATCGCCAGCAGTCCCTGTTCGGGGCGTACTTTGGCAGCCGGGTTGTTGTCGTATTCCGGCGAGCCGATAGCGCCGAACAGTACGGCGGCTGACGCCATGCACAGTTCGTGGGTGGCTTGCGGATAGGGGTCGCCCGTGCGGTCGATGGCGGTTGCCCCGACGATGCCGTGCGCGTCGCGCAGCGTGTGTCCGAATTTACGGCATACGGCTTTTGTTACTTCCAGCGCCTGCGCTACGATTTCCGGTCCTATGCCGTCGCCGGGCAGGACGGCTATTTTTAATTCCATAAATTATTTATTTTCGATGATGTTTAACATTTTGACGGTGGCTTTAATGGCGGCTTCGGTTTGGTCGCCGTCCAGCCCTGAGGTTTTAAATACGTTTCCGTTCATATTCCACGTGATGACGGTTTGCACGAGCGCGTCGGTGCGCCCGCCCGGAGGGATGCCTACGTTGTAGTCTTCCAGCACAGGGTGCGGTTTTCCCGTGCGGTCGTATATCGTCCAGAGGGCTTTCATGAATGCGTCGTACTGTCCGTCGCCCACAGCCGACTCGCGGTAGCTTTCGCCGCCTATCTCGATGCCGATGTTCGCGATGGGTTTCAATCCTTTTGATATGGACAACGAGTAGTTGAGCAGTTTCACTTTTTGTACCACGTTTTCGCTTTTCAGCACGTCGGATACGATGTACGGCAGGTCGTCGGGCGTTACCACTTCTTTTTTGTCGCCCAGTTCAATAATCCGTTCGGTAACTTTCCGCATCGTGTCTTCGTCGAGTTCCATGTTCAGGTTTTCCAGATTTTTGAGGACATTGGCTTTTCCCGAATTTTTACCCAACGCATACAGCCGTTCGCGTCCGAAGCGTTCGGGGAGGAGGTCGTTGTAGTACAGTTTATTTTTGTTGTCGCCGTCGGCATGTACGCCTGCCACTTGCGTGAATACGTGTTCGCCTACCACCGGTTTGTTGGCGGGAATCCTGATGCCGGAGTATGATTCTACGGCGCGGCTCACCGCGTTTATTTTGTCTTCACGGATGTTGGTCGGCAGTTTCAGCTGGTCGTGCAGTACGGCTACGACGCTCGACAGCGGCGCATTTCCGGCGCGTTCGCCCAGTCCGTTTATCGTTACATGGATGCCTTTTATTCCGGCTTTTGCCGCTTCGTAGATGTTGGCAACGGCAAGGTCGTAGTCGTTGTGTGCATGGAAATCGAAGTAGAGGTCGGGGTATCGTGCTACCATTGTACGGCAGAACGCGGCGGTTTGCGTCGGGTTGAGGATTCCCAGCGTATCGGGCAGCATAAACCGCCGGATGTTTTTATTTTTTAAATGATCAGCCAGAAAGAATACATAGTCGGGCGAATGGTTCATGCCGTTCGACCAGTCTTCAAAATATACGTTGATGCCGATGCTTTCGGCGGCGGCATTGTCGAGTACGGTTTGGATGTCGGCAAGATGCTGTTCGGGCGTTTTGCGGAGCTGTCCGGTGCAGTGTTTCAGCGAGCCTTTGCACAGCAGGTTCATCACGCGGCAGCCTGCATTTTTCACCCACGCCAGCGATTTATCGCCGTCGACAAAGCCCAGCACTTCTATTTTTTCGATGACGTGGTTTGCCTCTGCCCATTTCGTTACGCGGCGAACGGTTTCAAATTCGCCGTCCGATACTTTTGCCGAAGCGATTTCTACATGGTCAACCCGCAAGTCTTCAATCAGCAGGCGGACGATGTGCAGCTTTTCGGGGGCGGCAAACGATACGCCCGACGTTTGTTCGCCGTCGCGCAGCGTGGTGTCTATAATTTCAATCCGTTGCATTGTTCAAATTGCTCAATTTGTTCTTTTTTATTCAGTAAATAGTCGATGTCGTCAAAACCGTTGAGGAAACATTCCTTTTTATACGTATTGATAGCGAATGTTTCGGATTTTCGGGTGTAATTGTTGGTGATTTGCTGCTTTTCCAAATCAACGGTTACCGTCATTTCCGGGTCGTTGCGGACGCTTTCAAAAAGTTCGGCAAGAAATTGTTCCGATACTACCACCGGCAGTACGAAATTGTTCATCGAATTGTTTTTGAAAATGTCGGCAAAGAAACTTGATACGACTACCTTGAAGCCGTAGCCGGCAATCGCCCATGCCGCATGTTCGCGGCTCGACCCGCTTCCGAAGTTCTTTCCGGCAACCAATACCTGTCCCTTGTACAGCGGATTATTCAGTATGAATTCGGCGACCGGTTCTCCGTTTTTGTCATAACGCCAATCGCGAAAAAGATTGTCGCCAAAACCTTCTTTTGACGTCGCTTTCAGAAAGCGTGCCGGAATAATCTGGTCGGTATCTACATTTTCTACCTCTAAGGGTACTACGGTGCTTGTTAGTGTTACAAATTTTTCCATTGTTTTTTTAATTAACTTTTGTCTGTGTTCAGGCTTCTTGGGTCAACCAATTTGCCGGTAATGGCGGCGGCGGCGGCAACGAGCGCTCCTGCCAGAATTGTACGTGCGCCGGGTCCTTGCCGTCCTTCAAAATTGCGGTTGGAGGTCGATACGGCATATTTTCCGGCAGGCACTTTGTCGTCGTTCATTGCCAAGCACGCCGAACAACCCGGTTGGCGGATTTCAAAACCTGCTTCTTCCAATACCTTATCTAAGCCTTCGGCGCGGATTTGTTTGTCCACCGCCCATGAACCCGGCACTAACCAAGCGACTACGTTCGTCGCTTTTTTTCTTCCTTTGACGAAACCGGCAAATGCCCTGAAATCTTCAATGCGTCCGTTCGTGCAACTTCCCAAAAAGACATAATCGACAGTTTTCCCTGTTATTTTTTCTCCCGATTGAAATCCCATATATTCCAAAGATTTATTGAATGAAATGCGGGATGAAGCGTCAATCGTATCTAATGCCGGAATGGCTTCGTTGATGCCCATTCCCATACCCGGATTAGTGCCGTAAGTGATCATCGGTTCGATGTGGGTAGCGTCAAATACTATTTCCTTGTCGAATACGGCGTCGGCGTCCGATTGTAGCGTTTTCCAATAAGCCAATGCTTGATTCCACGCTTCGCCTTTCGGGGCAAATTCGCGCCCTTTGATGTAGGCAAACGTGGTGTCGTCGGGAGCAATCATTCCGCCGCGTGCGCCCATTTCAATAGACAGGTTGCAGAGCGTAAATCTGCCTTCCATCGAAAGGTTTTCGACGGCTTCGCCGGCATATTCTACAAAGTATCCGGTAGCGCCTCCTGTAGTCATTTGCGCAATGATGTACAGGGCGAGGTCTTTAGCCGTTACGTAAGGTTTTAAACGGTTTTTAACGACAATGCGCATCGTTTTAGGGCGCGATTGGAACACGCATTGCGTAGCCAGCACCATTTCCACTTCGCTCGTCCCGATGCCGAAAGCAATAGCGCCCACCGCACCGTGCGTAGAAGTGTGCGAGTCGCCGCATACCATAGTCATGCCGGGCAACGACAATCCGTTTTCGGGACCTACGACGTGAATAATGCCGTTTTTGCCGTGTCCCATCGGATAATAATTCACGCCGAATTCTTTGGCGTTTTTGTCCAGCGTATCCACTTGATGCTTGGACACCGCGTCCCGAATCGGCAGTTCCTGATTTTTTGTCGGAATATTGTGGTCGGGGATGCACGTGATTTGCTTCGGGCGGAACACTTTCAATCCGCGGCGGCGCAATCCGTCAAATGCCTGCGGACTGGTTACTTCGTGGCAATACATCCGGTCGATATAAAGTTGCGTAGGTCCGTCTTCGACGATGCTTACTACGTGTTTGTCCCAAATTTTGTCAAATAATGTCTGTTTCATACTGTAAATACTCCGTGGCTACTTTATAAATTTATTTATTGCGTCGATATACGCTTCAACGGAAGCGGCAATGATGTCGGTGTTTGCCGAAAATCCGTAGTACGTAGCGCCGTTATGTTCTATTTGTATATGTACTTTTCCTACGTCGTCGCTTCCTTTGTTCATGGCTTGTATTAAAAATTCCTGAATGGTCATTTCGCGGCGAATGATATGTTTTACGGCGTTAATGGCTGCATCTACAGGTCCGTTGCCCGAAGCAGCCGCTTCAAATTTTTCACCTGCAATATCAAGACACACGCTGGCTACAGGACGCACGCCGACGCCCGACGTAACCTGAAGGTAGGCGAGGGTTATCCGTTGCGGAAGCGCCTTGTCTTTTCCGGTTAGCAGCAATATATCTTCGTCGCGGATGTCTTTTTTCCGGTCGGCTAATTTGAGGAAGTTTTCATATACGTCGTCCAGCTTTTCCGCCGTCAGTTCTACGCCCAGCGCCGACAGGCGGTGTTTCAGCGCAGCCCTGCCGCTGCGGGCTGTGAGCGCAATGATGTTGTCGTCAACGCCCACTTCTTTAGGGTCAATAATCTCGTAACTTTCGCGGTTTTTCAGTACGCCGTCCTGATGGATACCCGACGAATGGGCAAAAGCGTTTCGTCCTACAATAGCTTTGTTCGCCTGTACAGGCATATTCATCAATCTTGACACCATTCGGCTAATAGGATACAGCTCTTTGGTGTTGATGTTGGTTTCGATATTCAGTTCTTTGTGGCTTTTGAGTGTCATCACCACTTCTTCGAGCGATGTATTGCCGGCGCGTTCACCGATGCCGTTTATCGTTACTTCAGCTTGCCGAGCGCCGTTCATGACGCCATATACGGCGTTTGCCGTCGCCATGCCCAAGTCGTTGTGGCAATGTGTCGAAAGTATGGCGGTGTGGATGCCTTTTACGTTTTCCATCAGAAATTTGATTTTCTCGCCATATTCCGAAGGCAGGCAGTAACCTGTCGTATCGGGGATGTTCACTACCGTTGCGCCTGCTTTGATAACGGCTTCTACCACGCGCGCCAGATACACATTGTCGGTGCGCCCTGCATCTTCGCAATAAAATTCGATGTCTTCAACGTACCGCTTTGCATACTTCACGGCGGCTATGGCGCGTTCGAGGATTTTATCCTGCGTAGAATTAAATTTGTGTTGTATGTGGTAGGATGAAGTGCCTATTCCTGTATGAATCCGTTTGCGTTTGGCGAATTTCAAAGCATCGGCGGCAACTTCAATATCTTTTTCCACCGCTCTTGTAAGGGCGCATACGGTTGACCACGTTACCGCTTTCGAAATTTCAACCACCGAATTAAAGTCGCCGGGGCTTGAAACCGGAAACCCCGCCTCAATCACATCCACGCCAAGATGCTCCAGCGCCCGTGCTATTTCTATCTTTTCGATAGTGTTCAGTTGGCAACCGGGTACTTGCTCGCCGTCGCGCAGCGTGGTATCAAAAATAAATAATTTATCAGCCATCAGATATAATTTTCTGCAAAGATAGCCATTTTTTAGCATATTTATGCGCTAAAGAAGGGGCAAAAAAGATGATGTGCATCTTAAAATGATAGTATGATAGGTCAATTCGTCTATTAGATATGTGTATAATTGTTTGGAAAACATTTTATTAATTAATGATTAGAAAGTTTTGTCATATAACGGAATTGAAAAAGCAGAAATAATATTTTCTTAATTAATAAAAAAAACCTATCTTTGTGAAAATTTTAATATTTAGCATGATAAAATTGTAGATTTATGAAAAAAATACACTTTATTTTTTGTTTAGTAGTTTTTTTAGTTTCAAATGTAACAGAAGCTCAAGTATGGAAAAAACTGTTAGAAAACAGCAATGGAACGAAAAAAGATACCATACAGTTATATGAACTACAGAATTTGCGTAAGAAGAAAAAAAATCCTGATGCTGTTATATGGGATGGGTATGGAAAAGGAACAAAAGAAAATCCTTATAAAATACAGACAGCAAAACAATTGGATGATTTAAGACACTATCTTGGCAAGCAGTACAAAGAACTCCATTTCAAATTAATGAACGACATAGATCTTTCATCTTACCCTAACTGGGAACCTATAGGAAGTTTTGTTGGTGGGAATGAAGACTATGCATTTGCAGCAAATCTTGATGGAAATAAGAAAAGTATTAAAAATTTAACCATTAGTAGACCAAATACAAATTATGTCGGATTATTTGGATATGTTCGTTCTACAAGTTTAACAGACCTCAGTATTCATAATTATAATATAGTAGGACAAAACATGGTTGGATGTATTAGTGGAGCTATAGATAGTTCAAAATTAGAACGTTGTTCTGTTGCGGCGTATTCTTCAGAATCATCTATTAAAGGAATTTCTCAAGTAGGAAGTATAGCTGGCTTGACGCGTCAGAATACTATTACGTCTTGTACATCCACCGCAAAGGTATCTGGTGATGAAAACGTAGGTGGCTTTATAGGGTATAGTATTGGGGATAGCATTGTAAAATCATTTGTACAATGTATAGTAATAGGACTGGAAAAGGTTGGTGAATTTATTGGTGCATCGGAAGTTTCTACTATTATAGATAGTCGTAGTAATCAGTCTGTAGAAAGAAAAAATGATATATCTTTTGGTGTGTTTTCGGGCTATACAGACAATGTGGTTTTGAAAAACACATACAGTTTGAGTAAATTGCAGCTCCCCAGAATTATACCATGGCCGGGAGGCGGGAGTGGAACTAAAGAAGATCCATACCAAATTAAAACGGCAGAACATTTAGATAGTTTACGACATCTCATTGGCTATGAACATAAAGGTCTGTGTTTTATAATAACAGATGATATAGATCTCTCATCTTATGAGAATTGGCAACCAATAGGTGTGGCTAATGTGAGTGACTATTGGATGCAAAATCCTTTTACGGGTACTTTGGATGGAAATAATCGAATTATAAAAAATTTAACTATTAATCGTCCAACAGAAAATTTCGTTGGTTTGTTTGCTGCTGCGTCAGCTGCAAATTTATTTAATATTGTGATTGAAAATTGTTCTATCATAGGGCAGAATAACGTAGGGGCGCTTGTCGCAACTATTGAAAATTCTACGGTTAGAAATTGCTCTGTATCTGGCTATATTCAAGGTGAAAATATCGTCGGAGGTTTTGGGGCAACGATGACTGGTAACATCATTGACCGATGTGCAGCCAATGTAAGTGTTTTTGGAGATAAAAAAGTGGGTGGTTTTGTAGGGTCTATTGGCGGAAAACAAATTACTAACTCTTATAGTAGTGGCATTGTGAAAGGTGCAGTGTATGTAGGTGGATTTGCCGGATATGGAAGTGCCGCTTTTACTTATTGTTATAGCAGTGCCGATGTGCATGCCGATTCAAATGCTGCAGGATTTTCTGCTTTTTCAACTGCTTCAATCAATATACAGAATTGCATTGCATTAAATAGTTCTATACGTGGCGAAAATGCGAGCCGCTTTATACGACTTTATATAGATACAAATATACCTCCAATAATTGGTTTTAATTTTGCCATACAGGAAATGTTAGTTAATGGAGAACTATTATCGGAGAGCAAGTATAACGGAACGAATGCAAGTCGGGCAGATTTGCAAACAGCCAAATTTTATAGTAATCCCCACAATTGGCGGGTTGGTTTTCAGCCTTGGGATATTAGTAATGGAGAAAATACAATATGGACAATATGGGAAAATAACAGTTATCCTTATCTCAGTAATCAGAGTGCTCCGGTAGTAATAGAACAGCAAACGCTGCAAGTTATACAAGGGCAATGTAAAATTAATACAGATAAGATTAAAATATATAAGAACGGATTATTAGAAGGAACAACAACCCCCTCTAATCAACAATGGGAATATAACTTTACAAACTCAATAAATAACAATGATGTTATTTTCGTTGTTGCATACGAGAAAGATAAATCACCATCATATGCAGTTATATCAAACTAACTCAATATAAATCATTCTATTATGAGAAGGATTCTACTTTTATTATTTTCTTTCTGTGGTTTTGTATCGTTTACGGATAGTGTAAGTACATTGAATGATTATAAATCATTACTTATTGGCTCTTTCAAATGGAGTCAATCACATAATGAATCAACTATTTATACATTAAAAAAAGACAAAACATTCATAAGTGAAACTATTCGTCCCGGATATTATCAGAAAGCAGAAGGGAAATATTCTTTATCAATGGATAGAGGAAAAGTAAAATGGAAAATAAATTGGAAAACAGGATATTATATTCAAGATTCTATTAGAACAGATTACAATAAAGATTCTTTTACATTATGGTACAAAGAATTTTGGGGAGAATTAAAAAATGATAATCAATGGTTGTATATTGGACATGCATCAGGCAAAACTATTAAACTGTTAGGTCCATATATTAAGCAAGAAAAATAAAACAAATAACATTCTTTTACAATTCAAATTTTATAAAAGAGCAAGAGAAAAACTGAACTATGATCATTCTTTTACGATTTTTTTTAAGGATATTAATAACATAGTTGCATTTTAATACTTGAATTTACGAACCTCTTTAAAATAAGGGAAAAAAAGAAAGCCTTCGGTCTAAACGGTTAAAAGCCGTTGGGAATAAATACTTTCTTATTCAATTACTCAATTATTCATGCGTTGCCCCTGTACAATGCTTCCCACGTAAGGCGCTCATTCCGGCATGAATGGTTAATGACTGGCGGCGTGGCTCATCTACTTGCCATTTTGAATATAACCGGTATTATAAAGCGGACGGCTACCGTTTTTCCGTTGTGTCTGCCCGGAATCCAGTCCGGCATTTTAGCCAACACCCTTTCGGCTTCTCTGTCAAGTATCGGGTCAACGCCTTTTAGTATTTCGACGTCGGTTACTTTGCCGTCTTTTCCGATCACAAATTGCAATGTTACGCGCCCTTCAAGCCCCACTTCCAATGCCGTCGTCGGATATTTTAACTCTTTGTAAAGCCATTCTACCATGTCGTATGGAAATATGGGTGGTCTATCTATAACAGCTACCATCATCGGAGTATCATCGGGCGTTGTAGTCGGAGCAGGCGGTTCGGGCGCTCCTTCAGGAACTCCGCCATGGGTTTGCGTACCGATAGTCGTTGTCGGCGTATTCAAAATGGCAGCTATCGTAGCAGGGTCTTCCGTCAAGTCGGTTGTCTTATTCACTATATTGAACGTGGTGAATTTCACAGAAGGTCTTAGCGCTGCCGGCATCGGCGGCGCGGCGTTTACGATTTGCGGAACGTGAGCTACCGGTGGGGTTAAATCAATCGTTGACAGTTGAATGACGTCCGTCGTGCCTGTCGCGGCGGCGACGCTTGGCGCAATCATGTGTTTTAGCGTCGGGATGGCTATAATCATTGCCGCAAAAGCAAGAATGAGAAAATATGCCGTTACATGGCGGCGTGTTGTAGTGTTGCGGATGGCGTATGCGCCATAAGCTCTGTTGCGTTCGGCGAAAATAAGCGATGTCCATTCTCGTCCTGTAATGTTAATGTTTCGTGCCATAATTTTTAATTTTTAAAAAGTTTAACAATCTTTATTTAATAAAAAGAGTCGGTATTGGTGAAAATTCCATAAATAATTTAAAAAAAATATTTACTTTTGCAGAAACTTTCAGACATACAAGTGTTTTTTACATCAAAAATATCTGCTCTTTCCGATGAGAAATTGTTGGCTTTATTTCGCGAAACAGAGAATGACGATTATTTCACCGAACTTTACAGCCGTTATATTCACCTCACTTACGGCGTTTGTCTGAACTATCTGAAATCGGAAGCCGACGCACAGGATATGGTGATGGAGTTGTTTGAAGACGTGCGCCGGAAGGCATTGCAATATGACATCGAATTTTTCAGGGGATGGCTCTACAATGTGGTTCGCAACCGCTGTTATAAAACGATGCAGGCGCACAACAACCAAACATTTGTTGATTTAACCCCCGATTTTATGGAATCGGACGATTTTCCGACTCTATTAGAGGAAGACGATAAGGAAGAAAATTTCCGACTGTTGCAAAAGTGTATGGAACAATTGCCGCATCCGCAGAAAGTAAGCATAAAACTTTTTTTTATGTCCGACAAATCATACGTGGAGATTACGAAAATTACAGGGTTTCACTTAAAAAGCGTAAAAAGTTTCATCCAGAACGGAAAACGGAATTTAAAAATATGTATGGAAAATGGGATACGATAGACGCCATATTTTAAAATATGTGAACGGTAAACGCCGGGGAAAAACAGCCAACCGCATGGAACGCGAAGCCATGCGCGATGCGTTTTTGGCGGAAGCGTTGAGCGGCTATGCGAAATATCCCAACGGTCATCATACATACAGGGTTCGTCAAATGCGCCGCAAGGTGAAAACCGGCAAACTCCGCGCTATATGGCGCAATGCGGTTGCCAACATGGCGCGTTCCCTACACATCTACAATCGAGAGTGGATAGAACTGGTGTTTGCAGGCAAAAACCAAACCTATGGCGGTTATATATTGCGCAAATACGCGGCGCGCCGCCACTTGCTTGCGTATGCGGTAACGATATGTCTGGCAGCAATTATATTGGCGTTGCCTACCGTGATGCAGCAGTTGAACCATGCGCCGGCGTATGACTTGGCGATGACCGAACTGTCGAACATACAAATGGACGCGCCCGAAGAAAACATTGTGAAGGAATTTGACGCGCCGCCGCCGCCACCTTTGAAAAGCGCCATGAAATTTACGGTAATGGAAGTAAAGGACGACAAAGACGTGGCTGACGAAGAAGTGAAAACGATGGAAGAACTCACGATAGCCAAAGATATGATTTCGGTAGCCGACGTGCAGGGAACGAATGATGAAATGGGAGAGGATATTTCCGATTTGAGAGAACACAAAGTAGTGATGGAAGTCAAAGAAGATGAGGTGTTCGACAATGCCGCCGTAGAACAACAAGCTGCTTTCCCCGGCGGCGAATCCGAGATATTGAGATGGATTGACAAAAATTTAGAATATCCGTCTGCCGCTAAGGAAATGGGACTGTCGGGGCGTGTGATAGTGAAGTTTGAGATAGGTAAGGACGGTAAGGTTCGAAATGTGCAAATATTAAAAGGCGCAGATAAACTTCTGGATGATGTCGTCAAAAAGACCATAGAAAAAATGCCGCCATGGATTCCCGCCAAACAAAGCGGACGCCCTGTAGCCGTACGCTACATCTTGCCTGTGGTATTCCATATAGAGTAATGTTTGTTGATTTTAAACTTCTTACAATAATCTGCAAATAAAAAATACAGCCATATTTGGAGAATTGCATATCTTTTAATATCTTTGTCAGTCCTATAACTAATTAATTGCAATGAATACATTTTTAGCCTTTGATTTGGGAGCTACCAGCGGACGTTCGATAGTGGGAACGCTTGACAACGGAACGATTTCGTTGACGGAACTGACGCGCTTCCCCAATACCATGCTTCGTTTGCGTGGAAAATACTATTGGAATATCTTTGGTTTGTATGCCGAAATGAAAAAAGCGATTGCACTTTGCGCGAAAGACGACATTCACCCCGACGCTATCGGTATCGACACGTGGGGCGTCGATTTTGTGCTGCTCGACGCGCAGGGCGATATTCTTGGTTTGCCGCGCGCTTATCGCGACCCGCATACGCAAGGCATGCAGCCGCGCTTCTTCGAACGTTTTTCTGCCATAGCGGTATATGAAAAAACAGGCATCCAATTTATGGATTTCAATAGCTTATTTCAATTATTTGCACTGAAAAGAGCGCAATCGCCGCAATTAGAGGCGGCAGCGTCGCTCTTGTTTATGCCCGATGCACTGACGTATATGCTGACAGGCAAAAAAGTATGCGAATATACCATCGCTTCTACCTCACAACTGCTGAATCCGCGTACCGGCAAAATTGTACACGGCTTGCTCGCCGCTGCGGGCGTGTCGCCTACGCTGATTGCCGGCATGGTGCAGCCCGGCACGGTTGTAGGAACGCTCACCGATGAAATCATGAATGAAACAGGCGCAGGAAAAATTCCGGTAATTGCCGTAGCGGGACACGATACCGCATCGGCTATTGCTGCCGTGCCTGCCGCCGACGAACGGTTTGCCTACCTGAGTTCCGGCACGTGGTCGCTCATGGGCATTGAAACAAAAGCGCCCATTATTAACGATTCGTCGTTTGCATTGAATTATACGAACGAAGGCGGTGTGGAAGGGACTACGCGATTCCTAAAAAACATTACAGGAATGTGGCTTCTCGAAGAATGTCGCAGAGAGTGGGAAAAAACAGATATGTCATACAGTTATACCGAGCTTACGGCTATGGCGAACACGGCAACGGCGTTCCAAAGTCTGATAGACCCCAATCATCCGTCGTTTGCCAATCCGCAAAGTATGACGGCTGCCATTGTTGACTACTGCAACCGTACGGCGCAACCTGCGCCTGCCGCGCCTGCCGAATTTGCCCGCTGCATATTCGAAAGCCTTGCGTTGGCTTACAAATATACGCTCGAAAACCTTAAAACATTTGCCACGTTCAACATTGAAAAACTGCATGTGATTGGCGGAGGCTCGCAAAATACGCTGCTCAATCAATTTACGGCAAATGCGGTGAATATACCGGTAGTGGCAGGTCCTGCCGAAGCAACCGCCATAGGTAACATTATGATGCAAGCAAAAGCATTGGGCGTAGTAAAAAGTTTGGACGAGATGCGCGAAATTATCCGTGCATCGGTCAATCCTGTAACTTATATCCCGCAGCACGCCGACGTGTGGGAAACTGCTTATCGTAGATTCTTAACTATATTAGATTTATAAATTAACAAAGCCAAATAATAATGGAAGAAAAAGTTAAAAAAAATTATGAGGCAGCCGTTGAACGGTATGCCGGATTCGGAGTAGATGTAGAAAAAGCATTGGATACGTTACAACAAATACCGTTGTCGCTTCATTGCTGGCAAACCGACGATGTCGCCGGATTTGAAAACACCGGCGGTGCGCTCACCGGCGGTATTCAAGCTACAGGCAACTACCCGGGCAAAGCGCGCAACATAGCTGAAGTGCGGACTGATATTGAAAAAACGGTATCGCTGATTCCGGGCAAACACCGCCTGAGCCTCCACGCCATTTATGGCGACTTCGGCGGACAAAAAGTTGACCGCGACCAGATTGAACCCCGCCATTTCCAAAGCTGGATTGACTGGGCAAAAGAAAAAGGGTTGAAACTTGATTTCAACAGCACGAGTTTCTCGCATCCGAAGAGCGGCGACATGACGTTGGCGCACCGCGATAAAGGCATCCGTGATTTCTGGATTGAACACACGATCCGCAGCCGCCGCATTGCCGAAGAAATGGGTAAACAACTCGGCGCAAAAGCCTGTCATAACCTGTGGGTACACGACGGTGCAAAAGACATCACGGTTGACCGCTATTTGTATCGCAAAAATTTAAAAGATTCGCTGGATAAGATTTTTGCCGTAAAATTGCCTAACGTGAAAGATGCCGTAGAATGTAAATTGTTCGGTACTGGGCTGGAAAGTTTCACCGCAGGGTCGCATGAATTTTATATGGGCTATGCCGTACAAAACGGTATTATGGCTACGCTTGATATGGGACATTTCCATCCTACCGAAGAAATTTACGACAAAATATCGGCATTGCTGCTTTTCATGCCTGAAATTTTGCTGCACGTGAGCCGCCCCGTACGTTGGGACAGCGACCATGTGGTCATCCTCAACGACAGTGTACTGATGTTGGCGCAGGAAATTGTGCGTGCCAATGCGCTCAGCCGGACGAATATCGGACTTGATTATTTTGATGCGTCTATCAACCGCATCGGCGCGTATGTGATTGGCAGCCGCGCTACACAAAAAGCCTTGCTGCAAGCGTTGCTTGAACCTATTGACCAACTGCGCCGCTACGAAGCCAACGGTCAATATTTTGAACGGTTGGCGTTGCTCGAAGAAGCTAAAAGCCTGCCGTGGAGTGCCGTGTATGATTATTTCTGTGTGAAAAACAATATCCTTCCGAGCGAACAGTATATATCCGAAATTGAACGCTACGAAAAAGATGTGTTGAGCAAGAGATAACCGTTTTTGGATAGACTCTCTATAAAACAACAACCGCCTATGCTTTCACGTAGGCGATTGTTTATTTTGCGAGGCGTAGCCTCGCGGGATAGACGGCACAAGGCTGAGACTACGCGCCAACGGCAAAAGAAATGGAAAAGATAGTAAGAAATAATAATAAAGTAGATGCAGGCATAGCCTGCATGGATAGAGCGAACAAATGTAACCTTGTCCGAACGCTCGTATGCCGCAGCCTGCAGTGAACGTGGCAGACACGCTGCAACAGCATGTACAACCGATAATTGAAGATTTCTCGCACTTGACGGAAGTGGTTGGATTACTGTAATATTATAAAATAAATACTTTTTTTTGAGCCAAATAGTATTTTTTATAAAAAAATCATTACCTTTGTGGTGTCTTTAATTTTAAATGTTATGAAACTTATTTTAAAATCTTTCAATGTAGTGCTCACAGCACTTTTGGCTGTGTTAGGTTTTTCGTCATGTATTAATGACGAAGATGAACTTGATATGTACGGCGCACCTTTTGCTGATTACATTATTATAGGGAATGTGTCGTCTGCCGAAACAGGTAAGCCAATAAAAGACATTCACGTAACCTTACATTCAGAATATTATGAAAACGCTGATGAATCAACAACGGACGTTGATGGAAACTATAAACTTATTGATAAGGGGGACTCTCCTAACGATACAGTAACGCTTCAAGTAGCTTTCAGCGATACGGATGGCGACGAAAACGGTGCATTTAACGACACTACCGTAACCGTAAAAATACCACAGTCAAAACTATCGGGCGGAAAAGGTTGGTATAGCGGCGAAGCTACGGAAACTGTAGATATGAAACTTCAACCGAAAAAATAAATAATATGAAAAAATCTTTAAAAATGTACAATGTGATTATTACAGCGCTTTTGGCTGTATTAGGTTTTTCATCATGTAAACCTGATGGCGGCGGCGATGACGATATGAAGCCTGCATACGGCGTACCGAGTACTAACTTTGTGGCTAACAATGCCACTACAGCCGAAACTGAAGACGCTACATTTGTCGGCGGTTCAGAATGGTATGAGGGTCAAACGGAACAAAAAGTAGATATTTCACTGAAGCCGGAAAAATGAGCATTACCCACCTGCCTGTCCGAAAGAAAATAGCGCTTGAATTATTTCGCCGTTACCGGAAAAACGAAAGCCGGATACATCAACTGAACTATATTCTTTGGGAATGTACGTTGCGTTGCAACCTGCATTGCCTCCATTGTGGCAGCGATTGTAAAAAAGACGCCGCCGTAAAAGATATGCCTGCCGAAGATTTTTTGCGTGCCATAGACGAACTGAAAGGTCTTGTAAATCCGAACAAAACCATGATTGTGTTTACAGGCGGCGAGGCGTTAGTACGCAAAGATTTGGAACAAGTGGGGCTGGCGTTGTATCAACGCGGATTTCCGTGGGGGCTTGTAACCAACGGCATGTTGCTTGATGCACAACGGCTTCAATCGTTGCTTCGCGCCGGATTGCGGTCGGCTACCGTAAGCCTCGACGGCTTGGAAGCTTCGCACAACTGGATGCGCGGTGCAACGCAGAGCTACCAAAAAGCGCTGAACGCCATAAAACTGTTAGCGCAAACCGCCAATATACGCTACGATGTGGTAACATGCGCGAATCAAAAGAACTTTGACGAACTGCCGCAAATCAAAGAAATGCTCATAGCGGCAGGTGTGCGCGAATGGCGTATTTTCACGGTTTTCCCTATCGGGCGGGCTGTCGTACACGAAGCGTTGCAACTTCCGCCTCAACAGTTTAAAGCGGTGTTCGACTTTATCAGCCAAACGCGCGAAGAAGGACGGATAAAGCTAAACTATGGATGCGAAGGTTATCTGGGTGATTATGAAGGTAAAGTCCGCGATAATTTTTTCATTTGCCGAGCAGGCATCAACATCGCGTCGATATTGGTTGACGGCTCTATTTCGGCATGTCCCAACCTGCGGGCGAATTTCATACAGGGAAATATTTACAACGATAATTTTTCAGACGTGTGGAAAAACCGTTATGCCGTATACCGCAACCGCAAATGGACTAAAACAGGCGACTGTGCGTCGTGTAAATCCTATAAATATTGTGAGGGAAACGGCATGCACCTGCGCGACGAACAAACCGGAGAACTGCTGTTTTGCCACCTGAAACGCATGGAAGAAGCGGAAAAAGCGGCGGTATAACAGTGGAAAAACGTACAATTCCTTTTGTCCCCCCATCTATTAAAAATAATTTTCTACTGCAAATTTAAACTGACTGATAAAGATTTGTTTGAATGTCGAAATATTGTTTTGTTCGTAAAAGAGCAACATTGCCTTTTTGTAATCCACAGCATCAACCGTACGGAACGACAGCGGACAATATTTGTGTGCAATAAGAATCGCATTGCTTATCAAGCGTGCCACACGTTTGTTGCCGTCGGCGAAAGGTTGAATGTACGATAGCAGCGCCAAGGCAAGCAGCGCTTTTTCAAAAACATTTTCTCGGCAATCTATCAAATCGCAGGTTTGCTGCAACGCCTCGCGTATCTGAAAATCGTTGTCGAGCGGGCGGTAATTTGTGCCTGTAATGCCCACACGCCTGCTTCTGATATATCTGTCTATACCCAATTCTTTTATCAAAATGCTGTGCAATTTCTCAATTTTCGCAATGGTAATTAGTGAAAAATAATCGGGATTTTCCACGATAAAATCAATCGCAGCCTTGTGATTTAAAAGCATCGCAGCCTCTTCTTTGGTTTTGCCTGCTGCCGTTTGTTTGTCTTTCAGCAGCCGTTCCGTTTCGAGTAGAGAATATGTATTCCCTTCTATTTGAGATGATTTCCAGCTTAAATCAATCGCCAGACGCTCCATGTCTTTTCTGTATTCAAAATCGGAAAGTTGCGATATATTTTTGGAGAATTTGCCTTGCCACGAACCCAGCAGCGATAATTCTTCTTCGGAAAAAAGCGAAATATTACCCAACACATCAGGAATGAGCGCAAAATTATATCCTGCGAGAATATTCCTTTCGTCAATTTCGCAGCTGTAATATTCGTCCAAATCGACAGGATAAAACAAATTGTAGCGAGGCGACAGCGCATAGCGGCTGTTTTTGGCATTGCCTTGCTGCGTGATATAGCCTTCGCTTAAAAGTTTTGATATGCAACGTTTAACAGTGGCATAGCTGCAAGCGGCATTCAACCCTTCAAAGATTTCCTTTGAAGACGAAAGATGATAGTTTTTCAAATAATTTAATATCAATTCTTGTTTTTCCATTGCTCTTGCCTCTGCTTATTCGGCTCACAAAGGTAATACTTTTTTCGCAAAAACCCCCTTTTTTGAGCCGAATATCGCACACGTTTGAGCTGGATTCACCGCAGCATCTTCTATAAGGTACGGCATCGCTACCTCGCCACCGCCACGCCCGCCCACGCGGCGGCAAAGCCCACGACCACGCTGCACGCCGCATAAAGCGCCGTTTTGAAATACGCGGCGGCTTGCCATAACCCCACATTTTCCACCGCAAAAGTCGAAAACGTAGTAAACCCGCCGCAAAAACCTACGATGAGGAATAACCTCCATGCCGGATTCAAATTCGCGCCGCACACACTGCACAGCAACCCTGCAAGAAAACATCCGAGGATATTCACTATAAAAGTACCCCACAACGACTGTCCGTGGAAAAAATTCAATATACACAACGACGCCGCGTAGCGCAATACGCTTCCGATACCGCCGCCCAACCCTATCCACAACATATTTTTCAGCATCACGAACGCTCCCTTTCTCCGGTTATTTTGTAAGTTGCACCACGGCTGCATCTACGGCGTTCAACATCGGTTCGATGCTCACTTCCTGTCCGGTGGCTTGCGTCATCCACAACTGCGGCGTAAGGCGTCCCAGCTTGTATATACGGAATATCTCACCGGCTAAAGACTTGCCGCGAAAATGCGCCTCCAACTGAAATTCAATCAAATGCCCCAACGGATAGTTCGACAAATAAAGCGGATTGCTGAGCATGTGCGAATATATCGACAAGATGGGCGAATCGACCCCGCCCAGCACCGGCGCATAGTAAGCGTTCCACACGTCGCGGGCGATGCGCAGCGTACTTTCCTTCAACTGTGCAGGCGTGGCGTCGGGATGCGCATAGAGCCATTCCCACACCGCGACGTCAACCAGCGCTACGCCCATAATTTCGTAACATCCCCAGAAAATATCCAACGTTTCCAACGCCTGCTTATCGGGGCTGTTTTCTTTCATCCCCAGCAACTCAAGGTCGCGTTTTTGAAACACAAAAGCCAGCGCTTCGGTAAAAGCCGTATTCGGCACGCCGTTCAGCACATAATAATCCACGTCGTACAGGCTGATGGTTTGTTCGACATTATGCCCAAACTCATGCACCGCAATATTGTAGCCCTTGTAGTCCATGCCCGACGCGGGCACGCGGGTGCGCAAACGCGCCTTGTCGCCTTTCATCACCGCGCCCCACGCATGTCCTGCGCCGCGCGCCGCATCCACCTGTATTTTGCTGCTGAGGCGGCGCGCTTCGACGTCGACGAAACCCAAGCGGCGCAACAAATTCGGCAAATCGCGCTCCAACGCTTTGGCGTCGGGATACCGCGCGCGGGTTTGCGCCGTCAGCGCATCTTCCGAAATACTGCTGCGCGATTTAAAACCGTCGTACCATATATCAAACGGCTCCAGCGCGCGCCCCAGCCGCTGCGCGATGAGCGCCGCCGCCTGCTTCACCTGCGGCGACGACACGAGGGCGGTAAACATCGCGTCAATCTCGTCCTTCGAAAACTCCATCCCGCCGTCGAACGCCCGCTGCACGGCAGTAGGCACGTCGGGCGTATAACGGTCGGCAGCGCGCGCCGCCTTGAAATTATCAATAAAAATCCGGTACCGCGTGTCGGGTTCAGCCGCTGCCGCCACTTCGTTCTCTCCGTCGTACACCGTATTGCTCACCGGACGCCACGCGACGCTGCCGTTGTTGATTACGACGGCGGGAATCTCCTGCGCCACGATGCGCGTCATCACCCTATAAATCAACCGCTGCTTTTCCAAGCCGCGCACGTCGTCGGCGTAGTTCGACTTCAGCTCGTCGCGCAAGCCCCAGTGCGCAATGAGCGTCATGCCGTCCGCGAAAAGCTGTTCGCCCGCCTCATTGCGCAACGCGCCCATCGCGATGTTATAGTCCGCGATATAAGTTTCGGCAGCCGTCGCCGCGTCCGACGCCGCTTGCGCCGCCTGCGCCGGAATACGCGCCGTAAAACAGTCGCCAAGCCGCGCATAGCCCCACTCGAGGCGCGACCATTGCCCGCCCAGCCGCTGCTTTTCAGCCAGCGTGAACGACGGAAAATTGAGCATCACCGTAAACGCCGCTTTGCTGCGGAACATATCGTCGTTGAAATGCGCCGACACGTTGTAGCTCCCCATGTCGAGGTCTATTTTTTGAATATCGCCGCCCGCCGCTTCCTGCAACGGCGCGGTAAGCCCCACGTCGATGCGGTGGAAATAGCCGAAAATCAACTCCAGCTTGTCGGACATGCGGCGGAAAAGCGCTTCGCGCGCCGCGTCGTCGCCTACATAATTGGCGGTGCAGAACGCCGCGAACTCGTCCGCGCTGCCGTCCTGCGCCGTCCACAGCGAAGCCGCCTGCCGTATGCCTTTCAGGGCGCGCGCTTCGTCTACGGCGGCATGGTGCGCGCGCAGCGAATCGAGCGTTTGCGCTACAATGGCAGCGCGGGTCGTCAAAAGCGAGGCGCCGGAAGCGTCCGTATCGGGGCAAACGCCCGTACACGCCGGCAGCAGTGTCATTCCCATAATCAAATAAGTAAAAAATTTCATTATTATCGTATTTTGATACAAAGGTATGAAAAAAATATCACATTCGCGCCTCCCCCGCAAAGAATCAACGGGATTCATTTCAAAAAAAACCGGATATTTTTATATATAAATTTGGTCGGTATATATAAAAATAATACCTTTGTGAAATAAATGGAACGGCGTAGCTACACATTTGGACGAAGTAGCTACATATTGAAAAAGAGTAGCTACACATTGGAAAAGGGTAGCTACACATTCGGAAAAGGGTAGCTACACATCCGAAAAGGGTAGCTACACATTTGGAAAGGGTAGCTACACATCCGAAAAGGGTAGCTACATATTCGGAAAGGGTAGCTACACATTCGGAAAGGGTAGCTACACAATCGGGGCGAGGTAGCTACACAATCGGACGGGGTAGCTACACATTTGGACAGGGGTGAACCCTAATTGAGTTGAAAATGAGATATTTTAAGATATTTTTTTAAAAATTAATGTTACACTAAAAAAAAGGAGAATGAGTATGAGTACAACACATTACAGTGATTGGTTACCAAGAAATCATGAAGCCCTGCACGACCTAACGGAGCAGATGTGGGGCTATCTCGGCAATGAAGAGCGGCGCGCCCGGATGGGCTTTGCGAGCGGCACGTCGCTCGGTACGTGGCTCGAAACGACGTTTTTTCCGCCGTTCGACGCCTACAACCACGCGTGGGAAGCGTGGAAAAATCCCGCGACGCGCACGACGGTTATCACAACCGTGTTCGTGGACGCCGAAAAAGTGTTCATCCCCGTGTTCCGCGAGTTGTATACCGGACTGCTGCGCGGCAACCCGCTGGTGACGGACGACGACCTCAACGCGATGGGCTTGCCCGAACGTTCGAGCGGCGGACGGCAGCCGTCGCCCGACCCGACGACGACGGTCGAGGCGGAAGTCGCGACGCCGTCGCCCGGCGTCGTCGAAATTCACTTCCGCAATGCCGAAAGCGAGCACCGCGCGAAGCCCGAAGGCGTACACGGCGCGGAAATCAAATGGCTCATCAGCGACACCCCGCCCGCCGGTTGGGACGCGCTGACGAACTCCGTGTTCGACACCCGCACGCCTTACGTCTTTTCGTTTGCCTACGAAGACCGCGGGAAGCGCCTCTACTACGCCCTGAGGTGGGAAAATACGCGCGGCGTTAAAGGTCCGTGGAACGAAATCCAATCGGTCATCATTCCTTAGGGATGTGAAGGGTTAAGCGTTAGGGGTGAAGGGTTAAGCGTTAGGGGTGAAGTGTTTTACGTTTTGTTAAATACACTTCACGCTTCACGCTTAACCCTTCACTTTTCACTTAAAAAAATTATGCGTAACTTTACGAGATGAAAAAAATAGTAGTGTTATCGGGTGCGGGCGTGAGCGCCGAAAGCGGCATCAGTACATTCCGTGACGCGGGCGGGCTGTGGGAGCAGCACCGCATCGAGGACGTGGCAACCCCCGAAGGGTGGGCGCGAAACCGTACGTTGGTGCTCGATTTTTATAACGCGCGGCGCAAACAGCTGCTCGGCGTGCGCCCGAACGCAGGGCATTATGCGTTGGCGCGGTTGGAAGAACGGTTCGACGTGCGCATCGTCACGCAGAATGTGGACGATTTGCACGAGCGCGCAGGCTCGTCGCACGTGATGCACCTGCACGGCGAGCTGAAAAAAGTGCGGAGCACGATAGACCCCGATTATGTGGTGGAACTCGACGGCTGGGAGCTGCGCGAAGGCATGACTTGCCCGAAAGGCGGGCAGCTGCGCCCGCACATCGTATGGTTTGGCGAGGCGGTGCCGATGATAGCGCCTGCGGCGGCGCTGTGTGCCGAAGCCGATTATTTTATTGTCGTGGGCAGTTCGCTGGCGGTGTATCCCGCGGCTGGGCTTGTGCACTACGTGCCGCGGCATGTGCCGAAATACGTGGTTGACCCGAACGAGGTGGACGCCGGAATCCCGAACGCCACGTACATCAAAGAGCCGGCAAGCAGCGGGCTGAAAAAAATAGTAGACGAATTATTAATACAAAAAATATAAACGCAGATGGAAGATAAACTCACGCTGCTCGGCAAGCAGACCGGCTACCGGCAGGCATACGCGCCCGACGCGCTGGAGTGCTTCGGGAACAAGCATCCCGAATATGATTACTGGGTGCATTTCGAATGTCCCGAATTTACGAGTATTTGCCCCGTTACCGGTCAGCCCGACTTTGCGGTTGTCCGCATCAATTATATCCCTGCTGAAAGGATGGTGGAGAGCAAAAGTTTGAAGTTGTACCTGTTCAGTTTCCGCAGCCACGGCGCGTTTCATGAAGATTGCGTAAACATCATCATGAAAGACCTGATTGCCGCAATGCAGCCGAAATATATCGAGGTGCGGGGCATTTTCACGCCGCGCGGAGGCATCAGTATTCATCCGTATTGCAACTACGGACAGCCCGATACGCCGTATGCCGCAATGGCTGCGCGGCGGTTGTCTAATTTACCCGAATAGCGCGGTGGGATGAAAATTTATATTAAAAATATGGTGTGCAGCCGTTGCAAAATGGTCGTAAAATCGGAGTTGGAGCGGGTGGGGCTTCACGTCGTGTCGGTAGAACTTGGCGAAATTGACATTGAAGAAACCGACATCTCCGCCGTGAAGGACAGCTTGCTGCAAGCGTTGTGTGCGTTGGGGTTTGATATTATTACCGACCGGAAAAGCAAGACCATTGAGCGGATAAAAAATTTGATTATTGATTTGGTTCAGCATAAAAACGATGAAATCAACGTCAATTTGTCGGACTATTTGTCGGCGCATTTGTTGCAAGACTATAGCGCGTTGAGCAATTTGTTTTCGGAAGTGGAAAATACGACGATTGAGAAATACCACATCCTTCAAAAAATCGAAAAAGTAAAAGAACTGTTGATGTACGATGAATTGACGCTAAATGAAATCGCTTTTCAACTTCACTACAGCAGCGTTGCTCATTTGAGCAACCAGTTTAAAAAGACGACCGGCTTTTCGCCAAGCTATTTTAAAAAGTTGAAAGACAACAAACGAAAAACCATTGAAGACTTGTAAATTTTGCAACTCTTACCTAAAATAGTATAACAATGCAGCCTCCTTTTCATCGTAATTTTGCGCCGTCATACGTTATAAATTAAATTGAGAATCGTGATGAACACAACTATCCGCCGCTATCAAGCCCTTATCGTTTCTTTAGCCGTCGCCGCCTCCGCCGCACATGCGCAAGACGCGCCGCCGGACAGCGATACGGCGCGCGTGAATACACTCGACGAAGTAGTAGTCCGCAGCAAACACCAGTCGAATTATATTTCGGCGATGCAGCCGGTGCACACGGAAGTCATATCGAGCGCCGGATTGAAAAAAATGGCGTGTTGCTCGTTAGCCGAAAGTTTTGAGAACAACGCCAGCATTAGCGTAGGCTACAGCGATGCGGTGAGCGGCGCGCGCCAGATTCGCCTGTTGGGGCTGTCGGGCGGTTATACGCAAATGCTCGACGAAGCGCGCCCTGCCATGCGCGGGCTTTCCGCTCCGTTCGGGCTGAGCTACATACCGGGGCAGTGGCTTCAGTCCGTGCAGATAGCCAAAGGCGCAGGTTCGGTGGCGAACGGCTACGAGTCCATCGCCGGACAAATCAACCTTGAACTGCGGAAGCCTACTGCCGAAGAACCGCTGTTCGTCAATGTCTATTTCGACCATTTTTTGCGCACGGAAGCGAATATCGTGTCGTCGCTGCAGCTCGGCGACAAGTGGAACACCGCCGTGCTGGCACACGCGTCGGGCGACCTGCAAAAGCAAGACGACAATGGCGACGGATTTATGGACGAGCCGATGAAACGGCAGCTGAACCTCGCCAATCGCTGGATTTATCTCGGCGACAACGGTACGCAGTGGCGTTTCGGCGTGCAGGGGTTGCAGGAAACGCGCGAAGGCGGGCAAATCAATGCCGGCGGATACAGTACGAATATCGAAAATACGCACTTCAACGCCTACAGCAAAGTGGGCATGCCGCTGAACGACGACAATACATACAATCTGGCGGTGGTAGCCGATTATACGTTTCACGACCTCCGTTCGTCGTTCGGGAAAAAAGCGTACGACGGACGGCAACAGTCGGGATTCGCAAACGTGTTGCTGCAAAATTTCTTTACCGACAGGCATCACCTGACCACAGGGCTTACCGGACGATGGGATGATTACAACGAAATGCTGTACGGCAACCGTTCAAACGATTCGGCTACGCACGACCTGAGCCGCCGTGAATTGTCGGGCGGCGTTTTCGGCGAATATACCTTGAATCTGGGCAACAAATTTGTGGCGGTAGCCGGATTGCGCGCCGATTATCACAACCTGCATCAATGGCTGCTCACGCCCCGCCTGAACGTCAAATATGACTTCACTAAAGACCTTGTGCTGCGCGGCTCTGCGGGACGCGGCTACCGCTCGGCAAACATCGTAACCGACAATATCGGAATGCTTGCCACAGGGTATGAAATAAAAATTGACAACGCGCTCAACATGGAAGCGGCATGGACTTATGGCGGAAGTCTGCTCTATTATTTTAAATTATTTAACTATAGCAAATCGTACATCAGCATAGATTATTTCCGCACCGATTTTTCAGACCAAGTGTTGGTCGATTATGAACGCGAACTTTATAAAGTCTGGATTTATAACCTCGCCGGAAAATCATATACCAATACGTATCAATTTGAATTTAACACCGAACCGCTGGAACGCTTCACGATTTCGGCTACATTCCGGTACAACGACAATAAGACGGATTTGACTACAAACAGCGGACAGGCGGAACGTGTGGAAACGCCGTTGCGCGACCGCTATAAAGGAATATTGAATCTGCAATACGGCACACGCCGCTATAAATGGACATTCGACGCTACGGCGCAACTCAACGGACAAAGCCGTTTGCCGAATTTTATGCCCGACGATTATTCGCCGGTATATCCTTTGTTTTTTGCACAAATCACCCGCAAATTCAAAGGTATGGAAATTTATGCCGGCGTAGAAAATATATTGGATTACAAACAGCCCAACCCTATCGTACATGCCGAAGCGCCTTTCAGCGAAAAATTCAACTCGTCGGTTATCTGGGGTCCGCTCATGGGGCGGAGGATATATGCAGGCGTCCGGTACACGTTATATTAATTGAAAATTAAAAGTTGAAAATTATATACATTAAAAAATAAGTAGTATGAAATTAAAAAAAATCATCATCATGGCGGTAGTAGCCGCCGCAACCGTTTCGGGCGCACAGGCGCAGGACAAAAAAGAAGCCGCTAAGGGAATAGCGGAGGTAACTTTCAATGTAAGCACAATGCACGGCGACCATTGCAAAAAGAGAATCGAAAACACCGTGGCATTTGAAAAAGGCGTTACGGATTTGAAAGTAAACCTCGCCGACAACCAAGTGTGGATAAAGTACAACACGAAAAAAACAGACAAGGAAAAATTACAAAAAGCCTTCGAGAAATTAGGCTACACGGCGGAAGAAGCAGAGCCAAAGACGAAAGAGGAGGAGAAGTATATAACACTACAGTAATCCAACCACCTCCGTTAAGTGCGAGAAATCTTCAATTATCGGTTGTACATGCTGTTGCAGCGTGTCTGCCGCAATGGTGGTTGCTACGCCTATGACTTTCATCGCGGCGTTTCGGGCGGCGGCAATGCCCGACAGCGAATCTTCAAACACCACGCATTGCGACGGCGCTGCGTGTAATTGCGCTGCCGCAAGGAGGTAACACATCGGGTCGGGTTTCCCTTTCGTGATATGGTCGGCAGTAATCACCACCGGAAAATAGGCATTGAGTTGCATTTTTTGTAATGCGATGTCCATTTTTGCTGTGGGAGAGCTGGTTACAATAGCTTTTTTATAATTGTGCCGGTCAAGATATTGTATAAACTCTATGACTCCTGAAACAGGACGGAACGTCATCTGCAACTCATACTCGTGGGTGCGTGCTATAATGTTATCCCGCTCGTTGTGTGCACAGTGTGCAAAATATTTATCTATGATTTCGGTTAGCGGCATACCTTTTATTTTGGATGGAAAATCATCAATGCCGAGTTTGTATTCTTGTGCCAATCGGTTGTAATACAAATCGTATTGAGGTTCGGTATCGGCAATTACGCCGTCAAAATCGAATAAAACAGTAGTGGACATAAGCATCGTTTTTTACGTAAAACAAAATAATAATATTATTACTACAAAGATACATTAATTTTTTGAATTTTTCGATATAATACATTATTATGTATTGAAAATATTGTATCTTTGTATTTCACTAATTTTTGATTTTGATGTATAAACTTGGAAAATATAAAGCATCAGACAGCATGAGCGGCTTGATTATGGAGCATTATTGGATGCTTTGGGTAATCAGTCGTTTCGGCATTGCGCTCGGCTTCGGCGATAAAACCATTGACGAGGTGTGTCGTGAAAATAAAATTGATACCCACACGTTCCTTGCCATTGTGAATATGCGGATTGACGAAATCGGCACGCAGAACTTGACCGAAACCAATCTTTCCGTCGAAATGCTGCTTACTTACTTGCATAATGCCCACGACTACTTCCTGAATTACCGGCTACCTTCCATAAGGACTGAGCTTTCCGAAGCGATAGGGGCGGTGGAAGGCAATCTGTCGCACGCCATTATAAATTATTTCGACGAATATGTTGCCGAAGTGCAAAAACACATGATGTATGAAGAAGAAACGGTATTTCCTTACGTGCGAGCCTTGCTCGGCGGAAAAAAACAGCCGAATTACAATATCGACATGTTTTCAAAACAGCATAACCGTATAGATGAGCGACTTACGGAATTTAAACACATTATTATAAAATATTATCCGGCAAAAAGCACCAACGAACTGAACAGTGTGCTGACCGATATTTTCAGTTGTGAAGGCGACCTTATGCTTCATAACGCTATCGAAGACCGCTTGTTTGTGCCTGCTATTTTAAAGTTGGAAAAAACAAAATGAATACGCCGATAAAAATAACCTTGGTAGAGCCTTCGATTATTGTCCGCAGTGGAATATTGGTGATATTGAAGCAACTGAATACTTTACATATCGAAGTGTTTGAAGCGGATGACGTCATGCAATTGAAAAATTCGATAGGATGGCAAAGCCCCGATGTGCTGATGATTGACACGGCATCCGTAGGACGGCTTGCCTTGCAACAAATTAAGAAAGAGGCAAATGGGAGTTTGAAATATGTGGCGCTCCAAAATTCATTGACTGACCAAAATGCTTTGACTGACTACGATGAAGTAATTTCATTGTACGACAGTATCGAACAGATTAAGGCAAAACTCACCAATATGCTGCAAGAACCGGAGAGCGATAAACGCCACGAATCACTGAGCGTACGCGAAAAAGAAGTAATGGTGTGTGTGATAAAAGGCATGACGAATAAGCAAATTGCCGATACGCTGTGTATTTCGGCGCATACGGTGATTACGCACCGCCGCAATATTTCCGCCAAACTTCAAATCCACAGCACAGCAGGTCTTACCATATATGCTATCGTCAATAAATTGGTGGCATTGGACGATGTGAAAAGTTTAGTGTCGGACGATACACTGTCATTGCAAGGGAACTGATATTGCCGTTTCGTTATTTTCAATCATGTCTTGCGACGTTTGCAGCAGTGAAAAACATACATTGCGCATGATTTGCAACTCGTCGGGATATTGAGCGGCTTCGTTTTCCGTACGTTCTTCGTCGTAGCGGTAAATGCCGTCGGCTGAGTTTGTTCTGTAAATATACAGCAGCGAATCACTCATGCAGGCAACTTTGTCGTCGGTCGAAAATACGGCGTATTGGCGTTGGCGGCGCAGCAAATCAAGCCCAAACGTGTTGTTGATGTAGGGAATACCCATGCGGCTCATCACCGTAGGGAATATATCTTCCTGCAAAGCCAAAGTGGTAAACACTTTCGGCGTGATTCCGTCATAGTAAATCACGAGCGGAATGTGGTGATAACTCAGCATAATGTCGTAACGCAAAACCCCTTTTGCACTGCCATGGTCGGCTACGAATACAAACACCGTATTGGCATACCACGCTTCGGCTTTAGCCATAGCCATAAATTGCTCCAGCGACCAATCGGCAAATTCCGTAGTTTGTTGATGGATAGCCGTACTGCGCGGTTTGAACGGCGTATCTTTGGGTATGATGTGCGGCGTATGGTCTGACGAAGTGAGTATTGTGGCAAAAAAAGGTTTTCCGCTTTCGTGAAAATCCCGTAAATGCGGGATGGCATGGCGAAACATGAAATAATCGGGTACGCCCAAATTACTCCTTATTTCGCTTTTCGGATAATCTTTTTGCCCTACAATAGTCTGAAAACCATTGCCGAAAAGAAAGCCCGACATATTGTCAAACTGTTCGTCGTGCGTAGTGAAAAATATGGTGTGATACTGTTCAAAAAGCGTATTGGCAAACCCTGTCATCAACGATATTTTTGCGTGTTTCATCGGATGCCTTTGCATCAATGCCGGATGTGAAAATAAGGTGGAATATACGCCGTTAAAAGTATGTATGCCTGCGCTGTAACAGCGGTTGAAAAACCACGATTGCAACGCCAGACTATCGAAGAAAGGCGTGAGGTTTTGTGTATTTCCGAAATATGCCATTTTGTGGCTTGCCATACTTTCCATAATCACCACCACAATATTTTTTCCTGCAAACAACGAGTCGATTATGGCGTGGCGAGCTATGGGCGATGAGGTAAGCGTAGTGTCGGCATCTAAAAAGGCTGCGGCGGTGCGGCGGGCGTCTTGGTCGTTCATCCAATGCAACCGGCGGTTTTCGGATTTATTCGCATAAAGCGAGCTGCGGACGAGCGTAAATGCGGGATTCAGTCCTAATTGATTTAAAAAACCATTGTGGCAAAAAAATGCCGAACCGATGCTGATTGGCGCTTTTGTGATTTTTCCGCCGCGACCTCCCAATAACACCAAACCCAAAGTCAGTAGTACGATGCCGGTATATGCCGAAAGATGTTTTTTGCCGCTTACCGGTGGCGTGGCTTCTATGCCGAGTTGGTGTAATTTGCGGATGCGGCGCATCAATCGAATGTATACCACAGATATAGCCACAAGTATAGCAAACAATACATAATGTATGATGTTGCCGAAAATAAATCCGACGGCAAAATCGGCGTTGTCCGTGTAAAGAAAAAGCACGTTGTTCAGTCGGTTGTGTAGATAATCGTAGAATGAAACATCCATCACACACAAAGCAAACAATACCACAAAGCAGACCGTAATGTATGTATATACGCCGCGAAGAAGTTTTTTGGGAACGCGCTTCAGAAAAGGAAATATCAAAAGCGCCGGCATGGCTAATAGAAAAATGTAGCACGATACGACCGTGTCAAATTGCAGCCCTACTAACAAAGCGTGCATAGTAAGCCCCCATACGCTGTCGGTAGGTAGCTGGTCGAGATTAAAAAGCAGCAACACCAGCCGAAATAGGCTCAAACACACAACACCTAATAGATAGATGCGGAAAATAGCGACAAAATTTTTAAATATTCTACTCATGTTCTTTATGTCTAATCAACTGCAAAGATAACGCTTTTTTTGTGATAGTCCTTGTTTTGAAATAAATATGTGTCGGAATTTTTTTTATGATGAAGAGGCAACACGCTTTAATTCTTTTATTTAGTATATGATTTGATGTTGCAAAATATGTATTATTAGTATATTGCTTAGCGTAAAAAATACGCATTGCATTTTTTTTGTATAAATATAATCAGTACCTTTGCGGGGTATATGAATGTATTCATACATGGGGGATGTGAACTTAACATACGATAAACAGGCAATTTCAGTTGATTGTGTCATATTCGGGTTCGACGGAAAATCGTTACGGGTATTGCTCAAGCAGCGACAACGCGAATTGCCGTCGGGCGAAGTGTTGGTTGACAGCAAGCTGCCCGGCAGTTTGATTTCCGATTCCGAAGACTTGACCTGTGCCGCACAGCGTGTAGTGCAGACGTTGATTGGTTTGCGCAACATCAACCTTCGCCAAATGGAGATTTTTTCCGACCCGCAACGTGTGCAAGGCAATGAATTGGAATGGATAAACAAATATTACGGCATCACGTTATCGCGCGTGGTTACTATGGTATTTTTCACACTCGTAAAACTTGACTCCAAACTGATAGCCTACACGGAGCGTAGAGAAGCCGATTGGGTAGAACTGAACGATGTACGGCATTTGGCATTTGACCATAACAAAATATTGATTGCGGCTATTGACCGCCTTATCACGCTGTTTCGGCAAGAGCCGGTGGCTTTTGATTTCTTGCCGCGAAAATTTACCCTTCGGCATTTGCAGAACTTATATGAAGCCGTATATGATATAGCAATAGACAACCGCAACTTCCGAAAAAAAATGCTTTCGTTGCCTTATATTGTGCCGTCGGGAGAAAGCGAAAAAGAAGTGTCGCACAAACCGGCGCAGTATTATTATTTTGACCGTAGAAAATACCGGCAAAAGAACAATAAAATTTTTAAATTAGGATTTATTTATTAAATAAACATCATGAAAACATTGGGCATTGACATAGGCAGTTCGTCCGTGAAAGTAAGTTTAACGGATGTGCAAACAGGCGAAGCCGTAAGCGCTTTTTTTCCGGAAAAAGAAATGGAAATAAAATCGGTGAAAACCGGATGGGCGGAACAGAATCCCGAACTGTGGTGGACGAACATGAAAGCGGCGATGCAAAAAATAATTACCCAAACGCAGGTAAAACCACAAGACATTGCTGCCATCGGCATTTCCTATCAAATGCACGGGTTGGTATTGGTGGACGAAAACCTGCGCGTGCTCCGCGATGCGGTTATTTGGTGCGACAGCCGCGCTGTTCCCTACGGCGAACGGGCATTCCATGAAATCGGCGGCGAAAAATGTTTGTCGCACGTATTGAACACCCCCGGTAATTTTACGTTGTCGAAGCTGGCATGGGTAAAAGAACATGAGCCTGACGTGTATGCACGGATAAAATATTATATGCTTCCGGGCGATTATATCGCCATGCGTTTAACCGGCGAACCCTGTACCACCGTGTCGGGTTTGTCTGAAGGCATCGGATGGAATTTTACGGCGAATGAGCCTGCTGCATTTTTATACGACTATTTCGGTTTCGACATGAAAATAATCCCCCCCATAGCGCCGACATTTGGCGTACAGGGGAAGGTAACGGCTACCGTAGCCGGCGAACTCGGACTGGCTGCCGGAACGCCTGTAACATACCGTGCCGGCGACCAACCAAACAATGCCCTATCGTTAAATGTGTTTCATCCGGGCGAAATAGCCGCTACTGCCGGTACGTCGGGCGTAGTGTATGGCGTGAACGGCGACGTGAAATACGACAAATTGTCGCGCGTCAATTCATTTGCCCACGTCAACCACCATGCGGCGCAGACACGTATCGGCGTACTGCTGTGCATCAACGGTACGGCTATTCTCAATGCGTGGATGAAAAATAACGTCGTGCCGGAAGGCGTCGGATATGCCGAAATGAATGAATTGGCGGCTCGTATTCCCATAGGAAGCGACGGCGTGAGCATCATTCCGTTTGGTAACGGCGCGGAGCGCGTGTTGTGCAACCGCGAGCCTGATTGCTCTATACATGGCGTCAATTTTATCCGCCACGGCAAAGCGCATTTGATACGCGCTGCGCAGGAAGGCATTGCGTGTTCATTCAAATACGGCATGGACATTATGAACCAAATGGGTATTGAAACAAAAACCATTCGCGCAGGGCATGCCAACTTATTTTTAAGTCCGGTGTTCCGGCAAACGTTGTCGAACATGACAGGCGCAACCATCGAACTTTACAATACCGACGGCGCAATAGGGGCGGCACGCGGCGCAGGCATCGGCGCAGGCATTTACAAAAACGAAACGGAAGCCTTTGCTACATTGAAAAAAATCATTACGGTTACACCCGAAAAAGAACATTTGCAAGAAAGTGCAGCCGCATACGAACGCTGGCTGTCATTATTAAAACAGGAGAATATTTAAATGAATAAAATTAACAATAATGAAAAAAATATCATTACTCATCGCTTTATGTATTTGCGTGATGTCGTGTAATACGGAAAATAAACCCGGCAACCTTGCACAAACGCAATTTGTAGCAGGTAATGCACGTTTCACGGTGCTGACCTCCGAGCTTGTCCGCATGGAATGGGCGGTTGACGGCGTCTTTGAAGACCGCGCCACCTTGGCGTTCATTAATCGCGACAAACTTCCTGCCGTATCCGGTGTGAAGTTTGACGAAACGGCTTCCGCCGTAACCATTACCACCGAAAAACTTACGCTGAACTATACGAAAGGCGAACGTTTCAATGAAAACAATCTGACGGTATCGTTTACGCTGAACGGCGAAAAAGTAACATGGCGTCCCGGGTTGACCGACGCCGAAAACCTGAAAGGTACGATGCGCACGCTCGACGACCGCGAAGGCTGGCAGGACGACAACCTTGAACCCGGCATTGTGTCGCGTGCAGGCTGGGCGTTGGTGGACGACTCTAAACGTCCGTTGCTCATCCCCGACGACCGCTGGGAGCATTGGGTTGCCGAACGCGACCAAACGGACGACCGATTAGACTGGTACTTCTTCGGATATGGACACGACTATAAAAAGGCATTGTATGATTTCACGCAGGTAGCCGGAAAAATCCCCATGCCGCCGAAATTCGCTTTCGGCTACTGGTGGTCGCGCTATTGGCAATATACCGATAATGAATTGAAAGACTTGGTAGGCGCGATGAAAAGCCTTGATATTCCAATTGATGTGCTAATTGTGGATATGGATTGGCACAAAACGTGGAACTTGTCATTACGCAATACCGTGAGGGACGCTGCCGGCGAACGGCAAGGTTGGACAGGCTATACGTGGGACAAAAATGCGTTTCCCTCGCCCGAATTATTCTTCGGTTGGGCAAAAAGCCAACACCTGAAAACCGCGCTGAACCTCCATCCTGCGGCAGGCATCCAGTCTTATGAAGAAGTATATGACAATTTCGCAAAAGCCTATGATTGGGACACTACCGGACGCAAATATATTCCGTTCGACATTGATAACCGGAAATGGGCAAACACCTATTTCGACGAAGTGCTGCATCCTATCGAACGGCAAGGCGCTGATTTCTGGTGGCTTGATTGGCAGCAATATCGTAATAGTAAGAATATAAAAGGATTAAATAATACATTCTGGCTGAATCATACCTTCTTTAATGATATGAAGCAGCAAGGAAAACAACGTCCGTTGCTCTTCCACCGTTGGGGAGGGCTGGGCAACCACCGCTACCAGATAGGCTTTTCGGGCGATGCGTTTATTACGTGGGGTTCGTTGAGTTTTCAGCCGTACTTTACCGCTACGGCGGCAAACGTAGGCTACGGCTATTGGAGTCATGACATCGGCGGGCATTATGGCGGCGACGGCAACGACGCGGAACTCTACTTGCGTTGGCTGCAATACGGCGCTTTCAGCCCCATTCTAAGAACGCACAGCACCAAAAGCGCAGAAATAGAACGCCGCATTTGGAAATACCCCGACCATTTTGAATATATGCGCGATGCCTTACACTTGCGATATAAACTCGTACCTTATATTTATAATGCCGCCCGGTATGCTTATGATAAAGGTGTGTCAATATGCCGTCCGTTGTATTACGAATATCCCGAAGCGGAATATGCCTACAGCCGGAAAAATCAATATATGTTTGGCAATGACTTGTTGGTTGCGCCTGTCATTACGCCTGCCGATGCGGCTACAGGCTTATCGGAAGTGGAACTTTGGCTGCCGCAAGGCACGGCATGGTACGAAATGTCAACCGGCACGCTGATTGAAGGCAGCGACCGACTTATCAAGCGCAATTTTGTGATAGACGAAATACCGTACTACGCCAAAGCAGGCAGCATTATCCCCATGAACCCCGCTACGGTGAGAAGCCTGCAAACGCCGTGTGACACGCTGTCTCTATTCTTTGTGCCGGGCGCTGACGGACAAGTGTCGTATTATGAAGACGATGAAGCTACCGACGCCTATGTCGCAAAGTATGCGTGGACAAACGTGAAAAAAGAAACCGACGCATCGGGCGAAAAAGTAACGATAACCATTGAGGCGCGCAACGGCAGCTACGACAACATGCCTGCAACCCGTGCCTATGAATTGCGGATACCGATGAATTTCCCGCCGGTAGCGGTGGAAGTAAACGGCAAAAAAATAGCTTTCGCGCGGCAAGCGGCTGCCAATGTGTGGACTTACGACGGCTTAGGGCTTGAAACCGCCATTTTGACGGATAAACTGCCATGCAGCCGCACAACGGTCATTACGCTCCGGTATTCAAAAGAACAGGTAGCAAACCAAGCGTTGTTGAATAATAAAATAAAACTATTCCGCCGCTTTGTGCCGGTTACCGAGGCGTTCAAATACCTCAGTACCGAATATGACCAGATATGCAACCTGACGACCGATTATTTGGGGGTGTCGCAAACGCCTTCGTTTATTACCGCATATCCCGAAAACACAATGACATACCTGAAAGCTTTTGAAGCGAACTATAATGGCGCATTGCAGCAACTTATTGATTTTAAAGGCGATAAAAAACAGGAGATACAACGATTGTTAACAATATTAAATCCTTAACAAAAAAATGCCAAAGATTCACTTTCCGTATTTTCGGAACTTCGTAGAAATAACACACCTCGGCGGGTCTGTTAGAATTTTTTTTGTTGAGGTGCAAAAAATATATTAAAAAAAAATTAGGTAATTGAAAAAAAATTCTTACCTTTGCATCGTAATAAATGGTTAAACATATAAAGTTAAACATATAAATATATAACTTATGAGGAATATAAAACATGTTGTATTGCTATTGACGGCAATGATTTTTGCTGCTAATATGGCATTTGCCCAGAATACGGTTACCGTATCGGGTACAGTGCTTGATGGGAACAACGAGCCGGTGATTGGCGCAAGCGTAGTTGTGAAAGGAACTACCAAAGGAACAACCACCGGAGTTTCGGGTGAGTACTCCATTTCAGCGCCAAGAAATGGAACGTTGGTCTTTTCTTTGGTTGGTTATAAAACCGTAGAAGAACTTATAGACGGACGTACAAACGTTAGCGTAACGCTGAATGAAGAAGCTTCGGTGTTGCCGGATTTTGTAAAAGTCGGTTACGGCTCGTTGGAAAGACGAAAAGTAACGAGCGCTATTACTTCCCTTTCGGCGCAAGACCTCACAAGCGGGCTTGCCAGTGCTACGATTCTTGAATCAATGAAAGGAAAAGTTACCAGTTTGGTAATGAATGGTACTGATAGCCCGAACAGCGAACGCAATGATATTCAGTTGCGCGGTATGGCTTCCGTAAACTCGTCAATGGGACCTCTGGTGGTGATTGACGGTATGCCGGGCGGCGATATTCGTTCGGTGATTCAGGAAGACATTCAGTCTATCGACTTCTTGAAAGATGCTTCGGGGGCGGCTATTTACGGTACGCGCGCCACAGGCGGTGTAATTCTGATTACCACCAAGCAGGCGCAATCCGGTAAAATGCGGGTGTCATATATCGGAGAACGAATTATGAAACAGGCTTTCGGAAAGCCCGAAATAATGAATAGAGATCAGTTTTTAGGCTATAAAACAGCCGATTATGATAGCGGTATATTCGCTAAAGAACCTAATGATTATGGAAATGATACGGACTGGTGGGACACAGCACTGGAGCCGAACCCGACTTCATACCGGCATGTCGTAACCCTGCAGGGCGGCGACCCAAATGCACGGGTATATGCCTCTGTGAGTTATGAAGATAACAAAGGCATTGTAAGGGGCGATAAACGTCAGGATTTTGCCGGACGTATCAATGGTAATTTCAAAACGATAGACGGATGGCTCGACATCAATACGCACGTGGAATATCGCAGGGCGAATCGTAATACGGCGGTAGCCGGTATTACGGGTGCGATAAACGTCAATCCTACTATTTCGCCTTATGAAATTATTGACGATTATTTGGACCCTATATCATCTATTGACGAGAAGGCGGGGGATATTTCAAAGCAGATTTGGAGTAAAACAGGCTACTTTATTTGGCCCGGCACCATGGGTTCCAAATTGAATGGCGAAGGCGGCAATCCTTTGGGCGGATTGTTAAATGAGACGACTCTAATTGATACATGGTTCCGTCCGGATGTAGAGTTAAAGTTAAATATTAAGCCCATTACGGGATTGTCGTACAGCCAAACTTTTGCTTACGAGCATCAGGAACGGAAAAACCGCGAGTTTACCCCTTCTTATACCACGTCTGAGCTTGACGTAGAACGTGGCGGGGTTGCTAAACTCGGATCCGATCAAACCGAAATATTCAACGCCGAAGGTTATTTAACTTTTATCAGGCAAATAGATGACCATAGTTGGAATGCGGTGGCAGGGTACAGTTATTACCGGCGCGACAGGGATTATTTTTGGGAACAGAATATGGATTTTCCGGCAGACGGGGCGACGTATTGGCAGATGGGTAAAGGAACATGGCTGAAAGAAGGAGGAAACACTTCTGCTGCAATGGAATCCGGTAAAGACATCACCCAGCGGCTGTTTGCAGGGTTTGCCCGTCTGAACTATACGTGGAAAGACCGATATACGCTATCAGGCTCGTACCGTCGCGAAGGGTCGTCGAAATTTGCACAAAATAATAAATGGGGCAATTTTTGGTCGGCTTCGGGGGCATGGTATATTTCTAACGAAAGTTTTATGGAAAATATAAAATGGATTGACGATTTGAAAATCCGCGGCGGCTATGGCGTTACCGGTAACGAAGGCTTCGATGCCAACTATGCAGCTACTTTGTTTAAAGCATACGAACAGTGGATGTACGAGGGCGATTGGATCACATCCTATGGTGTAGAGCGCAATGCGAATTTAGATTTGGGTTGGGAAGAAAAACACGAATGGAATGTAGGTGTGGACTATGCGCTCTTCGACAAGCGTCTCTATGGTAAAGTTGATGTATATCTGCGCGACGTAGTAGGTATGATTTATGAGGTAAATGTACAGCAGCCTCCCTATGTTACCGAAACAATGTTTGACAATGTGGGTACATTGCGCAGCAAAGGGTATGAAATTGAAATCGGCGGCGATATAGTGCGTGGTAAAAATTGGAATTATTCCACAAGCCTTAATTTAAGTTCTAATTCCACCAAGGTGCTTTCCACTACCAAAGATGAAAAATTTATTGAAGGCGACGGTGTGGCAGGCTTGAACTTGCCTGCTATGCGGCGGCTGGAACCCGGCGTAGAAGTAGGGCAGTTTTATCTTTTGGAACATGCGAGGTATGATGCGAATAAAACCTATCCGGCAAACCACCCCTTTGCCGACGAAAGCCGTCTTCTTATAAAAGACGGAGGATATGTGTTTGATAAAGCTACCGGCAACTTCTATATACTGGATTATAGCAAAGATGCCAAAACCGGTCGAAAATTTGCAGATGGTAGAATTGATTATAACGAAGGCGGCTATCCGACAATTTCATTGGAAGATCCCAATTCTCGCCGCTATATGGGTAATTATATGCCGAAGTTGATGCTGGGATGGACGCATAACTTATCGTGGAAAAACATAGAATTCAGGGCTGTATTTACCAGTTGGATTGATTATGACGTCTTCAATGAAATAGATTTGCTGATGGGGTTGCCGCGAAAGACAGAGAAAGGCAATACTCTTTTAAAGGCTTATGAGGAACACTCGGGAATTTATACGGATGGTATCCGAGCTACAGATTACTTCCTCGAAGACGGTTCGTTTCTCAAACTTCAGTCGGTTAGCCTGCAATACACATTGAAGACGAAAAAATGGCTGAACGTGCTGGAATCGGCTCGCATCTATTTTACGGTAAACAATGTATGCCGTTGGACTAAATATTCCGGTTTAAATCCCGAAGTGGATGTTACCGGATGGAACGGCGGTTCGGAAAGAGCGGTAGGTTCTTCGGATCATTATGTCGGTTTATACCCGCAAACACGTACATTTACATTAGGATTACAATTAAATTTATAAGACAATGAAACAGAATACAAAAATTATAACAAAAATCACGGCGGTATGCGCAGCTGCCGCTTTGGTATCGGGTTGCCTCGAAGCTACCTACTATACACAGGCAAATCCGGACACTTTTTTTGAAAATAAAGAAAAAGTAAACCAGCGCTTTGTACGACCTTTTACCCACTGGAGATCTACGGTGTCTTACGTGCGGGCAGGTACAAAGTTCATGGAAGAATTTTCGACCGATGAACTCTGTATGCCGGTACGCAGCGACTATAACTGGCTTGACGGTAGTATCTACATCTTCCCTTATTGGCATCATTTTACGCCGGATATGGAAGGGTATTTGGACGGTGCATGGTCATCGTGGGCGCGAGGTGTAGCGGAAACATGGGATTGCAAAGGCGATTTGCTGGGGCTTGACCTCATAGAAGGAATTGGATATACCCAAGACGAAGTAGATATTATGTTTGCCCAATTAGACGCGTTGGCAGCCAATTTTTACATGTCGGGACTTGCATTGTTCGGCGGCGTACCGCTCTATTCAGTAGAAGATGTGAAAAATCACATACTGAAACCTCGGTCGTCAGAGCAAGAAACATTTGACTACATTGAACAATTATTGAAAGATGCTATTCCGAATTTGCCGAAGAAAAACGGCACTGACGGGGTGAACGGCATGTTAAATCAGGCAGCTGGTGCTGTGTTGTTGGCGCGCCTCTATTTTAATGCCCATGCTTGGGTTAGGGATGAGGATGGGAATCCTGCCGGTGTAGACCGTATTGCGGATTGTAAGACAATATGTGATGAGCTTATGGCTGGTGTGTATGGTAATTATTCGCTGGCTGGCGATTTTAAAGAAATTTTTGGATGGAATAACGAAAAATGCCCCGAAACCATCATGGGCATTCCGAGTCAATCGACTGTGTCTACTCTTGCCGGTAATTATGAACATTCTTTATATCCGGCTACCACCAATTATTTACGTTATTGGTTATTTGTAGGTAGTAGTCCGACAGATATAGGACCGTGGAATGGCTTTTGCCTGACGCCTTCATTGGACGCCGACAGTTTGAGCCTGATTGAAGGACGACCAGATTTGAACTATGCCGGACAAACAAGACCTGCCCAAAGCCCCAAGGCTACACGGTTAGGTTCTCCGTTCGGCAAATTCGAAGATACCGACTTGCGTAAACAACCGTATAAATACAAAGGTAATGGCGAGTATGAAGGGATGTTTATTATGGGACCGCTTATTAATCGTGCGGCTGACTATGGTTATACCGGACAGGAAAAAGGCGATACCGTATGGGGTGAAAGTTGGGATAAGAAGAAGATCGTTTTAACCATGCCGGATCAGATTGCCCGCCTTGACCTTGCCCCGTCAAATCCCAAGTATGGAGAGGAAGGCATACGTCATGCCGCTGAAAATTCAGGCATCCGTATAATGAAATACTCTCCGGTGCCGTGGCAGACGGAGTCGAGTTATTATGGTGAGCCTGATGTGCCTATCATTCGCTATGCCGAAGTATATTATATGCTGGCGGAATGTAAACTGCGCCAAGGCGACAAAAGCGGAGCCGCTTCGCTTATCAACGATGTGCGCAAACGCTACTTTGTAGGAGGAGCAGATCCGAACCCTGTAACATTTGCCGGTTCGGACGAAGATAATAAATATCGTATGCTGGATGAATGGATGATCGAATTTTTGAGTGAAGGTCGTCGGCGTACGGATTTGCTTCGATGGAACTTATATGCATCTGCCGATGCGAAATGGTTCGATTTTCCGAATCTTGATCCAACGGAAGGTAACCCTGATTATGCCAATCCGATGTATAACAGACTTCCGATACCTCGTCCGGTACGGCAGGCTAATCCGGAAGTATTGCAAAATAAAGGATATCCAGATTAAACAGATAATAAAGTAATATAATGAATAGATTCTTGAGATTTATATGGGTCGGAATAGTGGGTTTGGGGATTTGGTCGTGTGAAGCCGATGAGTCCTCAACCAAGGGGAGTCCTTTTCTGACGGTAGATATAGAGGAATTGGTGTTCACGGCAGTGGACACCGAGAAACCTCTGCCGTTCACTACCAATGTAGATTGGTCGGTGGAGATAGAAGATGACTGGTGTACGGTGGACTTGGACAACGGCGACGGCAGTGATGAAGAACAGACGATTGTGGTGGCAGTGAGCGAACTCGGCAAAGAAACCGAACGCACTACTACCCTTAGCATTAAAGCCGGTAAAGATGAATACTCAATTATCGTAAAGCAAACCAACACAGGGTCGTTGAGCGTGTCTACAAGCGCATTGACTTTGGATGACAAGGAAGGCGGCGACGAAAAAACATTTAAAATAACTGCGGCAAAATCGGATATTTATACAATAGATTCCGATTCGGAATGGTTGACCACAGACCGGTTCAAAGGGAACGGTCCCAGCACTGTGAAAGTGTATGCGCCGATGAATACCGCCGACGAAGAACGCGTGGGTAATATTTTTATTAAATTAGGCGATATTACCCATAAAATTGTGGTTACCCAGAGAAAAGTTACCCGCTTTAAAGTAACCGCAGGCGGGAGGGATGGTATATTAGATACTCTCGTACTTTCTCCTCATGGAGACGTAATAGGTCAAAATGAGTTTAAACTGACTGCCAGTCATTCATGGGAGGCAACCGTTGATGAAACTTGGTTTAGCATAGAGCCGGAAAGCAGCACAATAGGCGGCATTTTTAAAGTGAAAGTGTCGGCAGAAGCTAATACTACGGCGGTAGCGCGTACCGGTACAATAACCGTAACTATGAATAACGGTTCTGTAATGAAACTCCCTGTAGTACAGGATGCTGAAACGGATGCGTATGCAAATAATACATTATATTATTACAACTATGCCGACCATACGCTAACGGAAGTTACCAATGGTCCCGTAAATCCCGACAGAGGGCAAGTAGTTATTGTCGGCGATGGCTTCAACTATCGCGATTTGAAAAAAGGCACCGGATTATGGGAACTTGAATCCATGGCATTGGCGCGTATTTTCTATCACATGCCTGTTGTGCGCGATTTGAGAGATTTACTTGATGTATATATTGTGATGACGGAATCGCCGGGAAGCGGATGCTTCGAAGGCGTCGGCACGCATTATGGATTGGGTACGCCCGGCGATGGCGGCTTTTCGAATCGGATGCAAAGCGCTGTTGCAGGTAGACTTGGCACAAAGAGCCGCAGGAAATATATTCTTGTAGGCAACGGTATGGTGGGTGGTTATGCCATTCAACCGGCGGCAGTGTATTCAACCTACGAAGGCGGTTACGACTATTGGATGATTCATGAATTTGCCGGACACGTGGTAGGCAGTATGCCCGACTTGTATTGCGACGGTAGTAATTCAAACATGAAAGACCCGAATAATGCGGGAAATATGAAAAAAGCGATTGACGGTTTACACGCTGACGATGTGCTCGGTACAGGATGGATGCTTGACTATTCCAGAGCAGTAGCTTCTGCCGATAACTCATATATACCCAATGCGACGGATTCGGCGGCAGTGGTGTGGAAAAGATTTATGGAACAGCCCCAATATGCCGGTATTGTCGGATTGTACGGCAAAGGACATTACTATGGCACTTGCGGCGATTTGCTAACCCCTGAGCCGAATGATAAATCTACCATGAATGGTGGATGCTCCTACTTTTTAAGCCCGGAACGTTACCAGTTGTGGAAACAAATCCACTTGATGGCAGGCTATGGCGAAAGCGATGTGTCGCTGGAAACATTCTTCGAGTATGACAGACAAAATATAAGTTTTTATTTTGAAACGGATGAATCCGGTAACGTATTGTTTGATGGTAATATACCAAGGGAACGGAATCGCAGTTTGGGCATATTTGGCGAATGGAATGGCAAACCATGGGCAAAGTAAACGGTTACAACATGTGTAAATATTTATTGAAAGTTATATAAGATGAAAAGAATGATATCAGTAATGTGGGCGGTGTGTATTACCGCCGCCTGCATTTTTATTACAGCTTGTGAGGAAACTCAGGAAACGCCTATTGACAATGTTACGGTTAATGTTGATATTGAAGATGATATTGTGTTTGGTAGTGAACCCGACACAAAAAACTTTAGGCTTACCAGCGATGGAGAATGGCATATCGAGTCGTCGAGCTGCGATTGGCTGACGATTACCCCCGAATCGGGTGATGCCGGCGAAGAACAGGTGATTTTTGTCAAGGCGGACAAACATACTGATACGGAAACTCGTTCGTGCGAATTTACCGTCTATGCCGGCAAGGAAAAAGCTACTACGATTGGCGTAAGGCAAACAGATGTTTCGCTATCCATTGACAAAAAAGATACCTTGGTGTTGGATGATTTGGAAGCAGGCAGCTCGCTTACATTTAATATTACCGCTTCTGCGGAATGGACATTGACGTTTGACAACAAAGAATGGTTGAATCCTATACCGAGAAAGGGAGTACAAGGAAAGACGAAAATTACGGTGAAAGCCTCGGCGAATCTTAGTGAAGCCCCGCGCATCGGTACAATTACCTTTATTTCAGGAGAGACGACTAAAATAATATATGTGCAACAGAAAAAAGCAAAACGCTTTACGTTAGCCGACAAAGCAGTAGAGCTTACCGACAAGGCTAAATATCCGTATTCGTTTAAAATATCTGCCAGTCAGGCATGGTCGTTGCAATCCGCCGACTCTTGGCTTAAGGTAGAACCGGCAAGCGGCTCGGCAGGCACGTATATGCTTAATTTTTCGGCAGACGTCAATACCGGCAGCGCACGCAATTCTACCGTTACCGTAACTATGGGCGCTGATTCACAGACCGTAGCGGTAACACAAGGCGGGAAGGATGAGTATTATGAAGACGAAACGTACATCAAATATCATTCGCATACCAAAGGCGAGGGTGCGCACATTGTAATTATCGGCGACGGCTTTCCGGGTTCTGAATTACACAAGGAGCACGGCTATTGGCTGAAAGAAGCCAACGGATTGGCGGAAATTTTCCTGCACATGCCTGTGGTACGCGATTTGACAGACTACTTTGATATTTACATCGTAATGTCGGAAGCGAAAGGGCGCGGCACAGCCAATGGAATTGGTACGAAATACGGCTTAGGCTTACCCAATGATTTCGGCTTTTTGGACAAAATGAAAGCGGCGGTGAAAAGAATTATCCCCGAAATTAAGGACAGCCGCAGAATTATCGCGGTAGGTCGCGGTATGGTTGGCGGTTATGCCATGGGCGATGTGGCTATATATTCAACGGATGAAGGCGGTTTCGATTATTGGATGATTCACGAATTTGCCGGACACGTGGTAGGACAGATGCCCGACACGTATTGCGGCGGTAGTAATTCAAACATGAAAACCGCTGCAGCCGATGGAATAAAAAAAGGTATTGACGATTACCGAAATTCGATACCCAGCAAAAGGGCTTGGATGATAGATTATTCCCGTGCGATGGTTTCTGCCGATAACAAATATGTACCCAATGCCATAGATTCGGCGGCTGTGATTTGGGCGCCGTTTATGCAACAGCCTCAATATGCAGGAGTTGTAACCCTTTCGCCCGAAGGTCATTACTACGGCACTTGCGGCGATTTGCTTACCCCCGAACCGCATGGATTATCAACCATGACTTCAGGCGGGGCTTATTTTATGACGCCTGAACGTTACCAACTTTGGAAAGAAATTATGATTATGGCTGAGGAAACCGATCTTTCGCTTGCCTCATTCTATGAGTTTGACAACGCCTATATAGATTTCTATTTTGAAACCGACGAATCCGGCAAGGTATTGTTTAATACAAATGGTACGCCCAAAGGACGGAATCGCGGTTTGGACATATTTAGCGAATGGGAGCCTGATTGGAAATAAAACATGAAATGTCGAGAGGGGCATAAATTAGTAAGTTTAAATTGATAAAATTAAGTATATGAAAACTATTAAATTTTTAATGCTGGCAGCAGGTTTGTCTGTCGGTGTGTTGGTGAGTTCTTGCGAAGAAAAAGAATCGAATACGCCAAACATAACGTTAGACGTGGAGTCACTTCTGTTTAGTTCGGCAGCAGATTCTGCTACTGTGGTGCTTACGAGCAATGTGAATTGGGTTGCAGAAACAGACGAAGATTGGGCTTGGGTTGAACCGTCGAATGGCAGTGGCAGCGATGAGCCGCAGGCGTTTAAGGTGTTTGTTCTTGCTTTAGCAGAAGGCGAAGAGGAACGGACATGTATCGTATCGGTGATTGCAGGTGGTGGAACGTATGCCATTGAACTACGGCAGGTAAGCGGTGCTGAATTGAGCGTGAATCTGACTTCGCTTGATTTTAATGATACCAAAACATCAGAGGAGAAAAAGTTCAGAGTTACGGCTACAAAACAATGGACAGCAGCTAATACCGGTACATCCGACTGGATAACCGTATCGCCCAAAAACGCGGCGGCAGGAGCAAGAACGATATCGGCGACGGTAGGTCTTAATACCGAAGAGGGACCCCGCGAAGGGAAAATTGTACTGCGAAGCATAGTTGCTCCGGGCGATACCCTTTATAAAACTATAAAAGTAACGCAGAAAAAAACATCTACACCTTTCTTTGATGTAGATGCGTTTGACCCGCAGAAGTCGTCATATCTTGCTACCACTTCGGTATCGCTGTCGGATAAGGGCAAACCTCGTAAAATAAGGGTTACATCCAGCTCGGCATGGACTGCAAGCGCCGCCGAAAATTGGTTGACACTAACTCCCGCATCGGGCGGAGCAGGCACGTGTATGGTTACTGTTTCTGCTACCGAGCAGACGGCTGACGCGGAAAGAACGGCTAAATTTACGATTACGGCAGGGGCGAATAACAAAGAAATTTCGGTAACCCAAGGTAAAGCCGGCAATTACTGGAATGATAATGAAGTATATCTTCTTCGTGAGCATACAGTAGGCAACGGCGTAGCGATGGTGGTTATCGGCGACGGCTTCGACCGTGAAGACCTGAAAAAAGGAGGATGGTACGAAACTCAAGCAGCCACGCTGATGGAAGAATGGGTATTGAATTGTGCCATTTTCAAAGACCATAAAGAATATTTTGATGTGTATATTTACATGGCAGAATCGAATGAACGCGGCGTGTTTAAGGAAATGGACAACCGCTATGGTTCGGGTAAACCGGATATCCGATTCGGCGATGCGGTGGCTGATATCAATAAATCAGCTACGATTGGCAAAGATTGTCCGGGCGAAGTAGCGTTTATCTTTATGGGTAACGGTATGATTGGCGGATATGCGTATTTTGAAATACGGGCAGGCATCTATTCTACTGCCGAAGGTTTCTCTTTCGGCTGGTCAGCCCATGAATTTGTAGGACATGCGTTTTCAGGTCTTGCCGACGAATATGTAAATGCAGGTTATATGGGAGGCGTACCGGAACTGAAAAGATATCAGGATAAAGGAAACGGAATATGCCTCGATTGTTCGTGGACAACCGATACGTCGCTGTATTGGACAAGTTCTGGTGGAACTACCACCAATATAGCCGAATCGAACGGCAATCCGGTAGTGGCGTGGAAACCATTCCTCGGACGTCCGGGATACGAAGAAGTGTGCTTCTATGAAGGCGGATTCTATGAGCCGACAGGTATATGGCGTCCTGAAGCCAACAGTGTCATGATAGACCACGTCGGAAATTGGAACTACCCGAATGCCATATCGCGCTGGATTATCTATAAGAAAATTCACGACTTGGCAGGCGACAGCGATACATTCAATTTTGAAAAGTTCCTTGAATATGATGCCGATGCTTCTTTAAATTCGGAAACATTTAATAACAGTAAGGCATACAGAGATATGAGAGATAAAGCAATCGGAACAGGATGCGCCTATTGCGGTAGCAAATGGCAGAACGATTTTACCCTTGCTAACCCTTGTGAGTAATGAAATTCATTCTCCATACAACGATGATTTGGGCGGCAGCGGCGCTGTGCGCATGTAACGTAGCGCCGCCTGAGCCTATCCAAAGTTCTGAATTTTATGCCGACGGCGAAGTGGATACGTTGCACGTACACACCAAAGGCAATGGCATACCTATTGTCATTATTGGCGACGGTTTTAACCACGAAGACCTTAGGCACGGCGGCAACTGGAAAAAAGCAGCCGACTTTCTCACTACCCAGTTTCTTAATTTGGAAGTATATAAAGATTTTCAAGATTATTTCGATATCTATGCCTATATGGCGGAATCGGAAGATAGGGGAGTGACTGCAGGCACAAAAACCAAATTCGGAACGAACGGCAGTTTGGCGAATACCGACCACGCATTGGCAAAATCGTTAATTACAGCCATGCCGCAAATCACGGACATTACCAAAGTGAGCGTGATGTTTGTGTGTAACGGCAGTATGGGTAACGGCATCGGCACAGCCATGTTGGAAGAAGACGGCTATGGATATGCCGTGTATTCTGCCGCTGAGCCGAATGCGCCGTATTGGTGTGCGCACGAATTTGGCGGGCATGTGTTCGGATGGGTCATTGATGAAATTTGCGGCGGCGGCGCTGTGGTGGACGAACCATTTAAGGAAAAATTGTTGCATCACCAGTCGCTTGGTAAATACCTTAACGTATCGCTCTCCGCTGATACTGCGCAAGCGCCGTGGAAACAGTTTTTTGACGTTCCGGGCTACGATAACGTCGGAATATATGAAGGCGGATACTATATTTGTGAAAATATTTGGCGGTCGGAAGACCACAGTATTATGGTGAATCAACAATATGCACACTACAATGCCCAATCGCGTTACCTGATTTACAAGCGCATTAAAACGCTTGCCGGAGAATCATTTACTTTTGATAATTTTTTGGATTACGATGTAAAAAATCTTTGGCAAGATTAAGATTCATAATATCTACTTACTATAAAGGCGGCTGTAAAGCCGCCTTTTTTTTGCAAAATGATTGCCGCGAAGTAGCATTATTAAGAATATTATTGTAACTTTGTAGCATTATTGACGAGTATGAAAAAGCAAAAAAGAAATACTAAAACAAAGCAAATGGTGATGGACGTCATGCAGAGCGAATCTTCGTCGGCGTTGAGCCATAGCGATATAGAGCAGCGGTTGGGCGGGAAAATCGACCGGGTAACCATCTACCGCATCCTGCAAGGATTCTGCGACGACGGCATTATTCACAAAATACCCGACGAAAACGGCAAAACCTATTATGCGCTTTGCCATGATTGCTCGGAAGGGCATCACCACGACAGCCATCTGCATTTCCGTTGTGTGTCGTGCGACACGGTGTCGTGCGTTGATGCGCCTGCGCCAATTTCTCATTTGCCTGCCGGCTACAGCATGTCGGGCGTGTCGTGCCTCGTGTCGGGCTATTGTCCGAATTGCAGCCCAGATGTAGTAGAATAAACAGATTATAAATTCTTTGTATGAAAACATTTTTATATACCATTATAAGTATCTTATGTTTCGCGACGGCGGTACGTGCACAAAACGCCGATTCGTCGGCAATTAACCTGAACGAAGTAGTGGTGTCGGCAGATGCGGCGTCAGCGCGGCAGAAATTGCAACCGCTCACCATCATGGCTACCGGCAAGCAATACATCACGGAACACCGCAGCAATAGCTTGATGACTTCGCTCGAAAAGCTCCCCGGCGTCAGCGCTTTTCAGGTAGGGCAGGGCTTTGCCAAACCGGTGATACGCGGCTTGGGCTTCAACCGCCTTGTGGTTGCCGAAAACGGCATCAAGCAGCAGGGGCAGCAGTGGGGCGCAGACCATGGGTTGGAAATAGACCAGTACGATATTGACAATGTAGAAATTGTGAAAGGTCCAGCTTCGCTGCAATACGGCTCGGAAGCCATTGCAGGCGTGGTGCGCATTACGTCGCACCGCTGGCGTAGCGAGGATGGTCTGTCGGGGTCGGTGATGTTGAACGGCGGCAGCAACAACCTCTTGTTCGGTACATCCAACGATATATATTATCAAAAAAATAACCGCTACTTTTCGCTGCGGGCGACTTACCAGAATTTTGAAAGCTATCGCGTACCGGCAATATCGTTTGATTATCAGAAGTATAAATTTTCTCTGTATCGTGGCATATTAAAAAATACCGCAGGGCGCGAAGCGGATGTCTCCTTACATACAGGGTTCAGGACAAAACGTTATGAAATGGGATTGTCGGTTAGCAACATCCATTCCAAAGCAGGCTTTTTTGCAGGCGCTTATGGTCTTCCGGGTACGGTAGATATGTCGGACGACGGACAACCCCGTGCCATTAACATGCCTTATCATGAAGTAAATCACTTTAAAGCCGTTGTCAACCAAACGTATAAATTAAATGCGCAACATAAATTTACGGCAGACCTCGGTTACCAGTATAATTTACGGCAGGAATTTTCTAAGCCGCATACACACGCTACAAATCCTAATATCAACAGAGATAGCCTCATAGCCACAATGGGCGATATTGAATTGGAAATGCGGCTGCAAACGGCGAGCGGTAATGCGGCATGGGAATATCGGGCAGGCAGCAACTTGTTGCAGGCAGGCGTGAACGCCGAATACCAGCACAACCGTGTGGGCGGTTATTTCTTTCTGTTGCCCGAATTTGAACAATTCACCGGCGGCGTGTTTGCCACCGACCGCTACATGATTTCCGAAAAATTGGCGGCGACAGTTGGTGCGCGTTACGACGTCGGATATACCCACGTCCATCCTTTCGACGGTAAAATACAGGGAAATGACCCTATTTCCGAACTGAAAAAGAATAACGGTAATGCCAGTTTCATGGGAGGTGTAGCTTACAATCCTGCGCCCGAATGGGATTTAAAACTGAACGCCGGTAAAAGTTTCCGTATTCCTACGGTGAATGAATATGCCATACACGGTATTACGCACGTGATGTTCCGTATGGAAGTCGGCGACAGTACCCTTACGCCTGAAACATCGTACCAAATTGACGGACATACCGCGTTTAAAAAAGAATGGGACGACGGTTTTATCCGCCGTGTGTCGGTGGCGGCGAGTGTGTTTGCCAACTATTTTCCCAATTTCATTTTTCTAAAACCGTCCAGTGAATTATTGGAGTCAATAGAAGCAGGGCAGAAATATAATTATGTACAATCGAGAGTGTTTCGTACAGGCGGCGAATTGGAAGCGCGGATAGACGTAGGCAACCATTTTCGCTGGGACATTTCAGCCGAATATGTGCGGGCTACCGATATGGACGACGATTTTCCCATAGCCCTCACGCCGCCGATGAGCATTACCAACGAGTGGAGCGTGTTGTGGCAAAAAATAGCGTGGTTCAGGCACAACCGTTTTGCGGTGGCTTACCGTTATACCGCGCGGCAAGACCGTGTGGCGCGGAATGAATATGTTACCCCCGAATTTCATTTGATTGACTTGTCGCTGACGGTAGGCGTTCCGATGGGGCGAATCCGTGAGGCGCAAGTAGTGTTTCAGGTGCAAAACCTTTTTAATGTCAAATACTATAAGCACTTGAGTTTTTATCGACGGATGAATATGCCTGAAATCGGACGAAATATGTTGCTGTCGTTGTTGATACCTATAAATCGTTAATTAATAATGAAATGAAAAAAAGTTTTAGTTTTTTTGAAAACAATTGCCACATTGTTGCATTAATTAAAAATATTGTTGTAACTTTGTTGCATTAATTAACATTTTAAATTAACTCTTAAAAATTAAATTGTATGAAAAGAATTATGTATTATGCCTCTGTGGCATTGTTAAGTTTTACCGTTGCAGCATGCAGCGAAGAAGAAGCCAAGGACACGTCAGGTCCTGTTGTTACGCTGGGAGAGCCTGAAAAAGGTGAAGAATTTACTGCCGGCAGTGCCGGTGGGGTTCACATGGAGTTTGACCTTGCCGACGAATCGGGTATCGGTCAATACAGTATTGACATTCATAGCGCTGCTGATGGACATTCACACTCGTCCGTAGTGCATACGTCAGCAAATACTGGTGTAGCATGGGGTTACCAAAAAGTCTATGACGACGCCACCGGTTTAAAAAACCATCACGTGCATGTGCATAGCGACTCCATTCCGGCAAACGCCCTACTCGGCGATTATCACCTTGCCGTGCGAGCTACCGACATTCATGGCAATGAAACGTATGTTGCCACTACGTTCGTATTGGTTGACCATGAGGTGGACGATGACCACGACCACGATGAAGACGAATAAATACGAGCTTTTATACAGTATTTTTTTATGTTTATTTCTAAGTAATTGTTACTAATTTGTGTAACAAAGTTGTGTATATTGTCGGAGAGTTGTGAACTTTAGTTTGCCGCTCTCCGGTTTTTTATGCCGTTTTGCAGGCAGGCACGGCGCTCCAGTTATGTAAACAGCGGGTTGACGTATTGTTTTACGTCTTTTATGCCGATTTCCTTTTCGCAAAGAATAATGAGGCGTTCCAGCGTATTGTGAAATTCACGGATATTGCCTGTCCACGGATATTTTTGCAGTTCGGCAAGGGCGGCGTCCGTAATTTTCCGTTTGGCATAATTGTAGTCTTCGCAAATTTGCTTCGAAAAATATTCGGCTAACAGCGGAATGTCGGACTTGCGTTCGGCTAACGAGGGCATGTGTATAATAATGACGCTAAGCCGGTGGTAGAGGTCTTCGCGGAAATTCCCATGTTCGATTTCCGTTTTCAGATTTTTGTTTGTAGCTACCACCACACGCACGTCCACGTTGATATTTTTGTCGCTCCCGACGCGGGTTACCTTGTTTTCCTGCAATGCACGCAGCACCTTAGCCTGCGCCGAGAGACTCATGTCGCCTATTTCGTCGAGAAACAATGTGCCGCCTTGCGCCTGCTCGAATTTCCCCTTGTGTTGCTTTATCGCCGACGTGAACGAGCCTTTCTCGTGTCCGAACAGTTCGCTTTCAATCAGTTCTTCGGGAATGGCGGCGCAGTTCACTTCGATGAACGGCGCAGCCGCGCGCGGGCTTTTCTCGTGAATCCACCGCGCCACCAATTCTTTCCCTGTACCGTTTGCGCCGGTGATGAGCACCCGCGCTTCGGTAGGCGCAATGCGGTCTATCAGTTCTTTAATTTTCACCATAGCCGTCGATTCGCCCACCATGTCGGGGATGCGCGATATTTTGCGTTTCAGCGTTTTGGTTTCTTTCACCAATTCTGTTTTTTCGGTGGCGTTGCGCATGGTGATAAGGATACGGTTCAAATCAAGCGGCTTTTCAATGAAGTCGTATGCGCCTTTTTTGATACATTCTACTGCCGAATCAATAGTGCCGTGTCCCGAAATCATAATTACAGGAATTTCGGGATATTGTTCCTGTAATTTTTCCAACACTTCAATGCCGTCCATTTCGGGCATTTTAATATCGCAAAAAACAATATCAAACGTCTGTTCTTTGGAGAGTTTCAATGCGTCTTTTCCTTTTTCGGCAAGCGATATTTCATGCCCTTCGTACGTCAGAATCTCTTTCATCGTGTTACGGATGCTTTGTTCGTCATCTATTACTAATATTTTCATATATTCTATATTATTTTACATATTTCCTGAATAAATCCTTCTTTGAGCGAATAGCTGCATTGTAGTATATTTGTAATGTGTGCTTTGCGAATCACCAAATGGGTAAAAATAACCGCAAGCACAATAAAATCAACCCGTACGGGCGTCATGCCTTTCATCGCCCTGCGCTCTTCGGCGGCGCTGTGCAACAAGGCGGCATACAGCGCGTTGAAATCGTCCGGCGCGATAGGATACGACGGCTCTGCGTCTGCCGTGTGCGCGGCGAGCATTGCCCGGTAGGTATCAAACGACCCCGACGAACCCACTAACGTGGTGATTTTATACGGCTCCAATGCTTTCCATAGCGCGTCAAGCGCGGCGTCTAAATATTGCTGCACGCACGTTGTTTCTTGCGCTGTAATAGGATTGCTCGGTTTGAATTTTTCGAGCAACCGAGCCATGCCTAATGGAAAACTTTGCTTCCAAAACATTTCTTTGTCGTTGGCAATGATAAATTCATTACTTCCGCCGCCAATGTCGAGCATCAACACAGGCTCGCCGGTTAGCGGCGCACCTTGCCGGATTCCTTTACAGATAAGCTCCGCCTCGCGGTCGCCCGAAATTATTTGCACGGAAATGTGGTATTCTTTTTCGATGAACTGTGCAAAATCAACACCGTTTTTAGCCTCGCGCACGGCGGACGTTGCCAGCGCATACGTTTTTTCTGCGCCGCCCCATGCGGCTAATTGCGCCGTCAGTTGGCTCATGGCGTGCGCCGCCGAGCGGAATGCTTGTTCGGTCAACATGCCGCCGCCCAACCCTCCGTCGCCAAGGCGGGCGGGTTGTTTCATTTCGTGCACACGAGTCCACATGCCGTTGCTTACCTCTGCCAGCAGCAGATTGTAAACATTTGTTCCCATATCAATCACAGCTATCCGCATCGCATAAAATCTAAGGTAAACAAAGTTACAAATATTATTTGTATATTTGCAAAAAAAAGTTGAGATAATTGAGTGCTATACCTTCAAAAATTGTGATTGCTATTGACGGTCATTCTTCTACCGGAAAGAGTTCGTTTGCCAAAGCTATTGCCGCCAAATTGAATTACGTGTATGTGGACAGCGGGGCAATGTACCGCGCCGTAACTTTATATGGATTGGATCACATGCTAATCTCGGACGACGGCAAAATAGACACGGCTGCGTTGATTGCCGCCATGCCGGCGATTCATATCGGCTTCCGCAATATCGACGGACAAAACCATACGTTTTTGAATGGCGTGAACGTGGAGCAAACCATCCGCGGCATCAGGGTTTCGCAACACGTGAGCGCCGTGAGCGCCATCGTAGAAGTGCGCCGCCGTCTGGTGCATTTGCAGCAATCGATGGGTCGAGACAAAGGTATCGTCATGGATGGTCGCGACATTGGCACGGTGGTATTTCCGCAAGCCGAGCTGAAAATATTCATGACTGCCGACCCGCACGTACGCGCCGAACGGCGTTATAAGGAACTCGCGGAAAAAAGCAGGCAAGTGTCGTTTGATGAAATTCTGCAAAACGTAATCCAGCGCGACTACGACGACGAGCACCGCGCCGTAACGCCGCTCCGCAAAGCCGACGACGCGCTGCTGCTCGACAACAGCCTACTCACCCCTGCCGACCAAATGCAATGGTTTGAAAATGTATTGAAAACAACCGCTAAACGCAACCCGCTATGTGGTGGTATGTGATGCTATTTTCGATAGCCGCGCTGGCGCTCTGCTTCGCCGGTTTGGCAATAACGATTCTTATAAAAAAGAACGGAAAATTTCCCGAAACCGAAATCAGCCGCAACCCTCACATGCGTAAACTCGGCATCCGCTGTGCCAAGCAGGACGCGCTTGCCTCCTGCGGCGGCTGCGGCGAATGTAGTAATCCGGCGGAGTGAACATTGGGGGCAAATGCTGTTTTTTTGTGCCTTAGTAATTCCTCAAAAAAATAACGGAACTGTTAAATATTCTTAAAAAATAAATTTTATTTAGAAATATTAAAAAAAAATACTATACCTTTGTTTCATTATGTTAGATAAATAAATTTTGATAATAATGATGATGTAGAATTTTGTAAAAGTGGAAAACAGATTTTAGTCCATTAATTAAATTGCCAAGTAAATATTATAAATAATTATGTTTGCAAAAAATGATATAAGAAGGAAGAACGGAGTCACTTTTTTATTAAAAAAAATAGAGAGAAATATATTTTTACACATTCTTGAAATTTCAGATATTGATTTTCAAAAAAAAGTATGGTTTGGACATTCAGAAAAATATGTATCTTCTTACGTGGAAGTTATGTGTCAAT
>JAITPN010000017.1 GCA_031289415.1 Prevotellaceae bacterium
ACCGAATTGCCGGCATTCATAATAAAGCGTATCCCGTTGCGCTATACATTTAATAATAATTATTTTAACGACCCGTATCAAGGCATTCCTGTGGGTGGATATACCCGTTTGATAGAAAAATTGCTTGAGAGAGCCGACGTCAAAACAAATACTAATTTCTTTGATGCCAGGAATGAATATGAATCTTTCGCCGACAAAGTGGTCTATACGGGAATGATAGATGAATATTTCGATTATTGTTACGGAACATTGGAATACCGGAGCCTCCGGTTTGAAAATGAACTGTTGGAAACGGATAATTTTCAAGGAAATGCAGTTGTAAATTATACGGATTACGAAACACCTTATACACGAATCATAGAGCATAAACATTTTGAATTTGGAATGCAGCCTCAAACCGTTATCACGAGGGAATATCCCGAAAATTGGAGTAAAGGTAAAGAGGTCTATTATCCGGTAAATGATGAAAGAAACAGCAAACTTTTTGAACAATACCGGCAAAAAGCGATGTTGTTGAAGAATGTTATTTTCGGCGGACGATTAGCGGATTATGCTTACTATGATATGGATAAGACAATCGGAAAAGCGTTGGATGTTTTTAGAACGAAATATAATAAATAAATGAAATATAATGAAAAAAATACCTGATTTTTCAAAATTTTGGGCAACCGGATACGATGACGCCTTTTATGGAAAAGGTTTGTTGCCATACTGTATGCGTAAATCTCATAAGTTGATTGAGGCGAAATTTGACAAGAATATGAAATTTAATAATGTTGTTGAAATCGGTAGCGGCATTGGATATCATCTTGATTTTGTGAATCATCAATATGATACTTATACTCTTACCGACATTAATCAAAAAGTTATAGAAAAACTGAATGACAAGAGTTTTTCGGAAAAGATCAAAATACAGAAACTTGAAAGTGAAATATTACCCTTTTCTGATAATGAATTCGACCGATTGATAGCCGTTCATGTTTTGGAACACATATATCATCCGGAAAAGGCATTGCGAGAATGGAGTCGCGTTGTGAAAAACGAAGGAATTATTTCAATTCTGCTGCCCTGTGATCCCGGCATTGCATGGAGATTGGGAAGATATATTTCATCCCAACATCGGGCGCATAAAAATGGAGTAAATGAATGGGATTTATTTGTAGCATTGGAGCATGTGAATTCTATAAATGGCTTAATGGCGATGATACGTTACTTTTTTGAAGAAAAAGAAGAGAAATTTTGGCCTTTTTTTACGAAATCGATGGACATGAATCTTTTTTATGCCGTCCATATACAAAACAAAAAAGATGAAAAATGACATTCTTTATCTCGTGATGCCTGCTTATAATGAGCAAGACAACATCAAGTCGGTTATTGTTCAATGGTATCCGGTTGTGGAAAAAATCGGAGGCGATTCCATCTTACTCATTGTAAACGATGGCAGTAAAGACAACACTTACAAAATCCTGTTAGACTTGCAAAAGGATTATCCTCAGCTAAAAGCTATTGACAAGCCTAATTCAGGACATGGCGCTACCCTAATATTTGCTTACCAAAACGCGATAAAGGCAGGCGCCGATTTTATTTTTCAGACCGATAGCGACGGCCAAACCGATCCTGATGAATTTTGGTTATTCTGGGAAAATCGCCATAAGTATGATTTTCAAATAGGGAATAGATGCAAACGGGAAGACGGGCAAGGACGTATTTTTGTTACAAGGGTATTACGTATTATACTTTGGTTGATTTTTAGAGTAAGTGTTGTTGATGCCAATACACCCTTTCGCCTGATGAATGCGGATCGCTTGAATGCTATACTGCAAGTCGTTCCAAAAGATTTTTTTCTGGCAAATGTACTTATTACTACTATTGCCGTAAAATGGGAAGAGCGGTTTATCTGGTATCCTGTTACATTCAAACCGCGCCAGGCCGGAGTCAATTCCATCAATTTTAAGCGAATCATAAAGATTGGAGTGAAATCGCTGAAAGATTTTGGAATGATAAATAAAAGATTGAAACAAGATGTCAAAACACTAAATCATCATCAATAATATGGCAAAAAAAATTACTTCTGCAAGAGCAAAAACTAAAACCAAAACAAACATTGAGGTAAAGGAAAAATCGTTCCCTTTCACGGGAATAGGATTGCTGTTCATTGTATTAAGCCTGCTCTTTGCTTTTTCTCCTGTGATTACAAGGGCTTGGGGCTTGGATTACATCGCCTTCTTTGACGGTTGGGTAATCATCCTGTTTTATTTGTTACTGTTGTGTTTCTGTATCCCTCCGGTAGCCAAATATATTATATTGATTATTAGTTTAATCAGCAAAAAACAGATCATCTCGTTTTTGGGAAAATATCGTTATGTGGTTTTTGTCATGCTCAGTATCATAGCCGGATATTGCTTTTATCTGTTAAACATTAAATATATTTTGTTGGGCGATTTTGATATTCGCGCTGCACAAGTCGAAGCCGGAGAAATAGAGGCTTCGGAGCGGCTGACCATGTTCCTACTGCATCATGCCTATCTTTTTCTTAACGGCAAATATGGTTTTACAGGAATCCAAATGATTCGGTTATTCGATTACATTTCCGGAGGTCTGTTCATCTTTATAGGTCTGTGCTCGGCTAATTTGATGGGAAATACGCGATTGAAGAAAATCGCGGCTTTTATCGTCTCTACACTTTCATTAGCCGCTTTGCTCATCTTCTGCGGCTATACCGATGTATATGCTTTGCCTTTATTGTTCCTGCAAGCCTATCTTTTCGTGTGTTTGCTGCATTTGAAAAAGAAAGTAAACATCTTGTTTCCGGTAATAGTTGGACTGATTGGCGTCGCGCTTCACCTGATGTTGGTTTGTATTATTCCGTCGCTCGTTTTCTTAATATATAGGAAAATCCTTTGGAAACACCCTTTGTTTAGAAATAAAAAGATCTTGCTTATTCTTATACTTTTTTCTCTTCCATTTCTCTACATTGGATATACAAAATATGCACTGCCTATGATGCTTCCATCAAATTCGGGTGAGAAAAATTTACTTACTCTTTTTTCTACAATGCACTACAAGGAGTTTCTCAATTCGCAGCTATTAGCTTCCGGAATAGGTTTTTTTACATGGATAATAATATTGATATACAGTCTTATTCATAAAATAAAATATGATGTCATCCTTTGGTTTTTTCTTATTTTATCGATCTCGATTGTAGGACTTATGTTTGTATTCAATGGCGTAAGAGGTTCTGGCGACTGGGATATTTTTTCATTTGCTGCAGTTGTATATAATACAGGAAATGCGTGCTTCCTATTAATGGCGTATGAACATCGGTGGTTCAAAAATATCAAATACGGTCTTTGCATGATTTGCGGATTCTCAGTGCTTCATACGTCCTTATGGCTTGCAACAAATAAAACAGATGCTTCCATCCGCTGGTTTGAATCTGCCATTGTAACCGACCCTGCAAATTATTATAAAACCGCTTTTAATAACGAAGCATTACTTGCTTCTGCTTTTTCAGCGAATAAATTGGATGACATAGCTATCAAATGGAGTAAAAAAGCCTATCTGAAACATCCGAACGATCCGAGGATGGGATACAATTATGCCAATGAATTAGTCAAAATGGATAAAAAAAACGAAGCACTGCCTGTATTAGAACAAGTAATCCGAGCATATCCTACGTATGCCTTGCCTTATGTTGTATTAATACAACTTTATATCGAGAGCAATAATTATCAGTCGCTATATCGCATCCTTATACAAATGGAGCAAGCCTATAAACAACATCCTGAAACATTTATTAGTAGATTGACACAAGAGCGAGTAGATCAATATTTTAATATTCTATCAGAACTTAGGCAGCAGATCAAAGAGTAGTTCAGGTAAATTTTATTAAATGAGCTATAATATAATTTTTATGGAGAAGTGTTTTTGTTACTGCGGTTAGCGTCTATTGGCAGTAGATAGGGGGTGTCGCTATGTATCCTGACAGTGGTTGTAAATCCCTGTTCGGACAAGGTTCTACCTTGTTCGTTCTATCCTCGCAGGTTCTACCTGCGTAAAAAAAGAGAAATGAAATGAAAAAGATAGTACGAAATAATAGTAAAATAGACACTGAAAGCACGATAGTTATATTTTTAATATACAATTAATATATAAAACACATTAAAATCAAAAAAAAAAAAACTACCTTTGTAATCAATTTAATGTTCGCTTTAGAAAAATGTATACATATTATTGTATAATTAACTTAAAAATTAAAATTATGAACAAGTTTTTATTTTACTCATTTGCCGCATTAGTCTGCATGATAAGTATGCAGCGTTGCGAAGAATCGCCGGATACAAAAGCCGAAGAACCTTTTAACCCTCCGGCAGCCGATACCTGCGGATGGAATTGGGATGTTGTACCGACCGATACCGTAATCATCGTGAGGAATGAGGAAGCCTTACTCTCGTGCCTCGTTTGTGAGGACGGCAATGTACCGCCTGCCATTGATTTCGACAAACAAATGGTGTTGCTCGCACGCGGCACGGTGCAGGGCGAGATTGTGCAGGTTACGCACGCACTGACAGAATCGAGCGGTTTTTACACTTTAAAAGTAAGGGTGAAAATGGCTAACACCCAAACGCAAACGACGAAAGCAGGTATAACAACAAGCGCCGTTGAATCGGACGGTAACGATTGGTCTGTAGCCGTAGTTATTGATAAAATCAAGGTTAACAACGTGCAATTGGCAGTAGCCGCCGACGACTTTCCGATAGGCTATCATTGTGACATTATACCGACGTTGGTCGAATGGAGTGGCATGGAACGCCCCGCCGACGCCTATAATTATCCCCTGTATCCGTGTATGGATGAATGGGCTTTTCTAACAATCGCCGATTATGAATTTATCTGTCAAATCCCGGAAGACACCGTAAAAAAACTGTCCACGCAGGCGTTGATACAGGCTTTTTGGGAATATCCTTTTTTTGAGTTCGTTCAGGGGGGCATGCAGTCTAATTCTGAAACTGGTATTGCAAATTTGAAAAAATATTTTTCTAACGCTTACAATGAGTTAACGACTCGGCAGGACGCAGGAATCCTGCTGAAAGAACGTTATTTGTTATTAGACCCTATGCGTTTAGCAATGCCTCATTTTCTGTATCTAATCTCTTTAGAAGTGCTTATCTCGCAGCCTTGTTTTATCTCGCAAATGCCGTTGGCAGATAAAAAAGAATTGTTTGCTGCGGTATTACACAACGATGATTTGTGGCAAAACGATCCGTATTTTGCGGGTGGTTCTCGCTTGATACCTTATGTACTGATGGGAAGGCTAATGGAACAGGGCGGATATGAACCGTTTTTATCGGAATTAAGTACCAATTCTACGATGGAATATATAGTCCATAGTGACCATCGTTTTGCTGTGGGACCGGACGAAGAATTAATATCTTTCATTAGAAGTCATGCGGAAGAATTTCTAAAGTAATCACCATATATTCATTTTCTATAAACGCATTTACCGCTCCGAAAATATTCGGAGCGGTTTTTTCTTTCTTAAAAAACAACTACCTTTGCCAAAAGTTTGAACACACCTATTTTTTACGATATACAAATTACACGATGAGCACGCTATGGAATAAAGGTACTGCCGCCGACGCGCTGGTAAACAAATTCACCGTCGGCAACGACCGCACGTACGATTTGCGGCTGGCGACGTACGACATTCAAGGATCGCTGGCACACGCGAAAATGCTGGCAAAAATCGGGCTGCTGGCTCCGGCTGAAGCCGCATTGCTATGCGCCGAACTCGAAAAATTGGCAGACGAAGCGGCGCGCGGCACATTCGCTATCGAAAACGGCGTCGAAGACGTTCATTCGCAAATAGAGCTTGCGCTCACGCAGCGCATCGGCGATGTGGGCAAAAAAATACACGCGGGACGTTCGCGCAACGACCAGATTCTGGTGGACATAAAACTGTATCTGAAAGACGAAATCATCACGATAAAAGACACCGTCGTGCGTTTGTTCGAGCAACTGCAATCGTTGAGCGAAGCGCACAGCGACGTATTGTTGCCGGGCTACACGCATGGGCAAATAGCCATGCCGTCGTCGTTCGGTCTGTGGTTCGGCGCGTATGCCGAAACGTTGATTGACGACTTGTACCTGTTGCTGTCGGCTTACCACATCGTCAATCAAAACCCGCTGGGGTCGGCGGCAGGCTACGGCAATTCGTTTCCGCTCGACAGGGATGAAACCACTGCGACGCTTGGCTTCCGCACCATGAACTATAACGCCATAGCGGCGCAAATGAGCCGCGGGAAAAGCGAAAAAGCCGTGTCGTATGCCTTGGCGGCGATTGCCTCTACGCTCAACAAACTGGCTGCCGACTGTGTGATGTATCTTTCGCAAAACTACGGTTTCATTGCCTTTCCCGACGAATTGGTTACAGGCTCAAGCATCATGCCGCACAAGAAAAACCCTGATGTATGGGAACTCATCCGCGCCAAAGCCAACCGCCTGCAAAGCGTTCCGAATGAAATTGCGCTGCTGCTCGCCAATCTCCCGCACGGTTATCACCGCGACTACCAACTGTTGAAAGAAATACTTTTCCCTGCCGTGGATACGCTGCACGACATGCTCGGAATCACGGTTTTTATGTTGGAAAATATTACCGTAAACCGCCGGATTTTAGAGGATGCGAAATATGATTATTTGTTTACCGTAGAAGAAGTAAACCGCCGCGTGTCGGCAGGCGAACCGTTCCGCGAAGCGTATAAAAACGTAGGGCAGGAAATTCTACAACGCCGCTTCGTTCCCGACAAAACAGTACGGCATACGCACAAAGGCAGTATCGGCAATCTGTGCAATGCCGAAATAAAGACAAAAATGGACGCGCTCGCCCGCCTGTTCGGATAACTCAACGTATCCGAATAAAACCGGCGCTTAGAACGGCAAATCGTCCCCTTCTTGTTGTTCGATTACAGGCTCGGCAGAGGCTGTCGATGCGGCAGGTTTGTCGGACGTTGTCGGTTGTTCGGAGTCCGAACGTTTTCCCAATAACTGCACGACATCAGCCACAATTTCAGTGGCGTAGCGTTTTTGTCCGTTTGGGTCTTCCCACGAACGTGAACGCAATCGCCCTTCGATATACACTTGCTTGCCTTTATGAATATACTTTTCGGCAAATTCAGCCAACGCACGCCAAAATACCACATTGTGCCATTCGGTTTGCTCTTTGACTTCTCCGTTTTTGTCTTTGTAGCGTTCGGTTGTAGCTATGGGAATAGTAACAACAGGCACGCCGCTCTCCAGATGACGAACTTCGGGGTCTTTCCCGACATTTCCGATTAACATTACTTTATTTAATGACATAACATTTAGATTTTTTTAAGACGCTAAAGTTAATCATTTTTTTTAAACAACTGCAAATTTTTCGCCGTTTTTTTCAAGAAAAGCATCAATCAGGCGCGGGATACCATACCGGTCAAAGTCCTTTAATGGAACCGCAAGGTATTGATTACACAAATGTTGTGGTACGTCATGGAGTTGTATAAGATAAAACCGCGCCCACAGGGTTTGGTGCGTCAATTGGTGTTTTACAAGCGGCGAATAGCGGACGATTTGCACCAATGTACCGGAAAAGAGTGTTTGCCATGCCGGTTGCGCCGTGATGTTTTCGGGCTGAACAGCGGCGTCTGTTTCAATAAGCGGAAATTCATACAACCCTTTCCAGATGTCGTTGTCCGTACGTTGGTGTAAATATATTTTGCCGCCATGCCGGACAATCAGGTAATGAAAATAGCGGACGCGGACGTCGGCTTTCCGTGCTTTCACAGGCAGCATGTTTACTTTTTTGTGTGCATAGGCATAACATCCTTCCTGCAAGGGACATCCGGCGCAGTCGGGATTTTTAGGCACGCACACCATCGACCCGAAATCCATAAGCGACTGATTGAAATCAGCAGGGCATTGACAGGGAATGAGCGACTGCGCCGCTTCGCGCAATGCTTTTTTTCCCGCGCTGCTGTCAATGGGCGCGTCGATGCCGAATACCCGCGCGAAGATGCGATAGCCGTTGCCGTCGAGCGCAGGCACAGGCTCGCCGAAAGCAAAGGAGGCAATAGCGGCAGCGGTGTAGTCGCCTATGCCTTTGAGTTCGCGGAGTGCGCCGTAAGAGGCGGGAAAGCGACCGCCGTAACGCTGCACCACCGTTTGCGCCGTATGATGCAAATTGCGTGCGCGGGAGTAATACCCAAGCCCTTGCCAAAGTTTCAGCACTTCGTCGAGCGGCGCAGCTGCCAACGTATCCACCGTTGGATATTTTTCGACAAAACGTAAATAATAGGTATAGCCTTGCGCTACGCGCGTCTGCTGTAAAATAATTTCCGACAGCCATATTTTATAAGGGTCGGTCGTGTTTTTCCATGGCAAGTCGCGGTAATTCTCTTTAAACCAAATCAACAAATTCGCTGTAAAATCCATAATCGGCAACAAAAGTACGCATAATTTTGGAAAGACAGGAAAATATTGTACCTTTGCCCCCGCAAAAAAGGAGAGATGGGTGAGTGGTTTAAACCGGCAGTCTTGAAAACTGTTGAACTGCAAGGTTCCGGGGGTTCGAATCCCTCTCTCTCCGCATGATTCGCTAAGAGGCTGTCCAAAAAGTAATAAATTTGGGCAGCCTCGCTTGTTAGCTATGCTGCCTAACTATGTCAAGAAGTCGTGTCTTTCAACTATTTTCATATTTTCGACATTTTTTTTTGCATATTTTAGCTATTTTTTCAATTATTATTTTTATCTTTGCAGCCAGTAACTTAATAACAGATTAATTTTAAAATTTAAAACGATATGATAACTCGAACAAACAAATTGATGACGGCAGCCGCAGTGCTGCTGCTCGTAACGGCTGCTTCGTGCAAAGAAGACGCTGTGGCTCCCGAACCTCCCATACTGTCGATTGCCTCAGATAGTGTTACGGCAGTAGCGGCAGGCGGCTCGTACACCGTAGCCACAAACTCAAATGTGCTGTGGACGGCAGAAAGTAGCGCCGCGTGGTGCACCGTAGATCCCGGCGAGGGCATCCGCTACAACGCGCTGACGGTTCACGTAACCGCCAACGACGTTGAAGCTATCCGCATGGCAACCATCACGCTGACAGCTGAAGGCGTGGAGGCAAAAACAATCACCGTAAAGCAGGCTGCAAAAGCCCCGTTTTTGCCTGTGTTGGACATCAGCAAATCGACCATTGACGCCACAACGAGCGACAGTACATACACCGTGACGGTGAAGGACAAGACGACGAAGGACAACACGACAACGTGGACGGTTACGAGCACCGCCGCATGGTGCGCCGTAGATACCATTTGGGGCAAGGGCAAAGGCAAGGGAATTGACACGCTGAAGATTCGCGTACCTGCCAATCCCGACGACACCGCCCGAATAGCAACCATTACGGTAGAAGCCGATAGCTTAGGAGGAGCGAAGATGGTAAAGACGATAACCGTAACGCAGGCAACGAAAGCATTTATATGGAAGCTCGCGGGCGGCAAGCTCACCCTTAACGGCGAGTGCCCGATGCCCAACTATGCGGAGAACAGCTACGCCCCATGGTATGCTCAACGTGAAAATATTAAATCAATTGTGATTAACGACAGTCTTACAAATATTGGAGATTTCGCTTTTCTCAACTGTACCGATTTAACCTCGGTAACCATTTCTGCATCGGTTACAAGTATTGGAACGAGCGCTTTTGGCAGTTGTATCGGTTTAACCTCGATCACCATTCCGAAATCGGTTACAAGTATTGAAGAAAACGCTTTTTCCCATTGTACCGGTTTAACTTCGATAGACATTCCTGATTCTGTTACAACTGTCGGAACGGGCGCTTTTGCCTATTGTAGTGGTTTAACTTCGGTAACTATACCTAAGACTGTTACAAGTATTGAAGAAAGCACTTTTGCCTATAGTGGTTTAACTTCGGTAACCATACCTACAACTGCTACAAGTATTGGCGAGAACGCTTTTTCCTATTGTGCCAATCTTGCTGCCGTACACGTAAGTTGGAGCGCCCCCGACGCCGTGACGCTGGATAATAATGCTTTCTTCGGAATAAAAAGAGATGCAAAGTTGCATGTGCCCAGTGGCTCTTTGAGCGCTTACAAAGCCAGTGAGCTATGGAAGACGTATTTCAAGGCTGAAAATATGACAGAGAAATAATAACGCTACGCCGCAAGGCGGCGTAGCCATCATGCAAATGTAAAGACGGGGCAACTGCCCCGTCTTTTTCATGTTCCGCTATTCCGAGATTTCCTATGAATCTGCTGTTTATAGGCACGGAAAAAGCTCTTTTCGGCTTTTTTTGGAGCGGATACCGGCATCACTAAACATTTTTTGTTGACCGACCGTATTTCATTAGCGCGAATGAACGGTATCATCATCCAAAGAAATAGTTCCCATTGGCGCGTAGGCTCTGCCTCGCGCCGTCTATCCTGTGAGGCTGCGCCCCGCAAACCCAACCATGTAAAGAATATCGTTCTTTGTTTTCAATAAAAAAAGATGTACTTTTGTAAAAATTATGACTACGGATTTTACGCCTCGTTTACGCAATACGGAAAAGAATCGGGAAATATTTGACCCGGTACGGAAAAAGTATGTGGCATTAACACCCGAAGAATGGGTGCGGCAGCAATTTGTACACTTTCTCGTCGCCGACCTCCAAGTGCCGCTGTCGTTAATCGGCGTTGAAATTGTGATTCCATTTCATGGGCGCAACCTGCGTGCCGACGTGGTGGTGTACAGCCGCAATGCCCGACCGTTGCTGCTTGCCGAATGTAAAGCGGGCGATGTGAAAATCACGCCGCAAACGTTTATGCAAGTGGCAGGATATAATTTAACATTGCAAGTGCCGTGGCTGGTAGCAAGCAACGGCGAAAAACTTTACTGCTGTGTGTTTAACGAGGCTTCGGCGCAATACGATTTTGTAACCCGCATGCCTTCATACAGCGAAATGACAACACGAATATGAAACGATTTTTTTTGATAACACTACTCGTACCCTTGTGGTACGCTTGCGGCAACAAGGTAAATACCGATAATATTGCGGTAGAAATCACCTTGCAGCGTTTCGACCGCGACTTGCGCGAAGCGGCGCTGGATACGCCGCGTATTGCTGCGCTGCGTGCGCACTACGGCATGTTTTTGGAATATTACAGCATCGGGATTTTGCATATCGGCAACACGCAGACCGGCGGATATGCCCGCCTGTTACATGATTTTGCCTGTGCGCCAATCGTGGAAACGGCTTACAAAAAAGTAAACGAAACCTTTCCCGACGAGAAAAAACTAAACGCCGAGTTGACGTCGGGATTCAAACACTTGGCATATTACTTTCCCAAGATGCCCATCCCCCGCGTGTATGGCTACGTATCGGGGTTCAACGAAGCGGTGATGCTTACCGACAGCGTTGTCGGCGTCGGGCTTGACCGTTTTTTAGGCGACACGTGTACGATTTACAACCAACTTGATTTTGCAAAATATCTGCAACGCAATATGCACCCGCAGCGCATTCCTGCGGTGTGCCTGCAAGCGTGGCTCGGCAGTGAATATCCGGCGGAAGGCGGCGTCAGCGGCAATTTCCTGCAACAAATGACAACCGAAGGAAAAATACTGTACGTGGCAAAAAAATGTTTCCCGAAGATGGCGGACACGCTGCTATTCGGATTCACCGCCAAACAACTGGCATGGTGCGTGCAGCACGAAGCGGACATGTGGGAATACCTGCTCGAAAGCAACTTATTATACATCAACAACCAGTTTGCGATACAAAAATTCACAGGCGAAGCGCCTTTCACGGCTGCCTTTTCGGCAGAATCGCCGGGGCGTGCGGTTAATTGGCTTGCTTTCCGTATCGTAAATGCGTACATGAAAAAGAACAACGCAACATTTTCTGAATTAATGACGCGCGAGGCAAAGGTTATATTGAAAGAATCTCGCTATAATCCTTAAAGTATGACATCTTTTTTACAACACAAGATATTTAAAATCGTATCGGATATTGCAGCGCACGAAGGCGTGCAAGCCTTTGTAATCGGGGGATATGTGCGCGATTGCTTTTTGCAGCGTCCGTCGAAAGATATTGATATTGTAGTGCAGGGAAGCGGAGTTGCCATAGCGGAAAAAGTAGCCGCTTACCTCAAAACGCCTCTCAGCGTGTTCAAAACCTACGGCACAGCCATGTTGCGTTGCGACGACATGGAAATAGAATTTGTGGGTGCGCGCCGCGAATCGTATCATCTACAGTCGCGCAAACCGATGGTAGAAGACGGCACGCTTGAAGACGACCAACGCCGGCGCGACTTCACTATAAATGCGCTGGCATTTAGTTTACAGCAAGAAAATTACGGCTTGCTGATTGATCCGTTCAACGGCGTGGGCGACCTGCAGCAAGGGCTGCTGCGCACACCGCTCGACCCCGATATTACTTACAGCGACGACCCGCTGCGCATGCTCCGCGCCATTCGTTTTGCCGCACAGCTTGGGTTTACGATTGTGCCGGAATCGTTACAAGCCATACAGCGTAACCGCGAGCGGATAAGCATCGTATCGCCGGAACGCATCAGTGACGAAATAATGAAAATCATGGCAACGGAAAAACCGTCAAAAGGCTTTTATTTATTAGACGATACAAGCTTGTTGAATTTAATTATTCCACAGTTGTCAAACCTAAAAGGCGTAGAAATCATCAAAGGATGCGGACATAAAGACAACTTTGTCCACACGCTGGAAGTACTCGACAATGTAGCGGCAAAAAGCGACCATATATGGCTGCGTTGGGCTGCCCTGTTGCACGACATCGCAAAGCCCGCCACCAAACATTACGACGACGCGGCAGGGTGGAGTTTTCACGGACATGAATTTCTGGGTGCAAAAATGATTCCCGCCATATTCCGCAACTTGCGGTTGCCGCAACACGACACCATGCGGTATGTGCAGAAATTGGTACGCCTGCACCTGCGCCCTATCGTGCTTTCGCAGGAAGAAGTAACCGACTCGGCAGTGCGCCGCCTGCTGTTTGATGCCGGCGACGACATTGACGAACTGATGCTGCTGTGCGAAGCCGATATTACATCAAAAAACGAACAAACCGTCCGCCGTCATTTGCGGAATTTCAACATCGTGCGTGAAAAATTAGTGGAAGTAGAGGCAAAAGACGCCGTCCGCAATTTCCAACCGCCCATCACCGGCGAAATGATTATGCAACGCTACAATATTCCCCCCAGCCGCGAAGTCGGCGTCATCAAAGACACTATCAAAGACGCCATACTCGACGGCATAATCCACAACAATTACGAAGAAGCCCTCAAACTGATGGAAGAAAAGGCTAAAGAACTCGGACTTGAGTAAGTATTAACGTCTGTTCGCTTACAAACTGTCGCCGAAATCTTTTTTGAATTGGGCTACCAGTTTTTGAGCCCAATCCGACACAGGCTCTAACCCGCCCATGAAGAAACGCAACACCGGCGGTTCGTACACAAATTTCAACCCGCCGATTAACTTGCGGTGTTTATATAACCAAACCATCCGGTCTTCTACATATTTGATTTGCGAGAGCGTGAAGACCCTGCGAGGCACAGCCAACCGCAACAATTCCATGTCGGCGTATGTTTCGTTTCCGTCTTCGTCGCGTTGGTTCGACACAGAGCCGCGCTCCATGCCACGCACGCCCGAAATCAGGAAGAACGCCGCCGCCAATGAACCCGCAGGATATTGCGTCTGCGGAATATGTTCGCACATCCGCATGGCGTCCACATGCGCACCGAGCACACCCGGAGGCGTAACCATCGGAACACCTTTGGCTGTAAGGGTATTTACGAGGTAAGCGATGAAGTTCGGGCTTTGGCTGATCATGGTTTCGTCCAGCGTTTCATACAACCCTACCGCCATAGCTTCTATTTCGCGCACCGAAATACCGCCGTATGTCAAAAATCCTTCAAACAGCGGCACAAGGGCTTCCATTTCGCGGTAAATAGCGTGGTCGTTGGTACAAATACCGCCGCCGCGCGACGAGCTGAGCTTGCGGGCTGAGAAATATACGATGTCTGCCATTCCCGTAAGCGTAGCAATGACGTCCGCCATGGTAGAATTTTTAAATTCAGGCTCGCGTTGCAAAACCAAATAGGCATTTTCGCCCAGCAGACTGGCGTCCAACACAAGGCGGATGCCGTATTTGTCGGCAACTTTGCGGACGTCGCGCATGTTTTGTACGGAAAACGGTTGCCCGCCAATGAGGTTCGTAGATGCTTCGAGACGAATAAAAGGAATGTTTTCTTTGCCTGTTTCCTGAATCAGCGCATCTAATTTTTCGACGTTCAAATTACCTTTAAACGGATGCGACGACGAAATGTTGTACGCTTCGTCATACAGCAGTTCGGCAATGCGTCCGCCGTATTGCGTAATGTGCGCCAGCGCAGTGGTAAAGTGATAATTCATCGGAATCAAATCACCTTTTTTCTTGATGTAGGCACACGCAAGAATATTCTCCGCCGCGCGTCCCTGATGCACCGGCAGGTAATATTTTTTCTTCAACACGTCTTCCACCGCTTTCTGCAGACGGAAGAAACTCTGCGAGCCGGCATACGCATCGTCGGCGTGCATCATGGCAGCCACTTGGCGGTCGCTCATGGCATTGACACCGCTGTCGGTCAACATGTCGAGAAATACGTCATTTGTTGTTAACCTGAACGTATTGAAACCGCCTTCATACAAGGCTTCCAACCTGCGTTCGATAGGTACTAAATGTAATTTTTGTACTACACGTACTTTATGCAATTCCAACGGAACATTTTCGCCGTTGAAGAATTTAATTTCTTTATTCATAATTTATACATTAATAAAAAAGGAACGCAAAATTAGTAAAAAAAGCGTTCCCTTGCGTATAAAATCAAAAGAATTTTTAAAAACAGGCTTTATTTAGATGATTTTTTCCAATTTTGCGGTATTATTTGCAATTTCCTCGTCGGGCAGCGAATAGTTCGACAGTTTGCCCGAAAGGTACTGGTCGTAAGCCGTCATGTCAATCAAGCCGTGTCCCGAAAGGTTGAACAGAATGGTTTTAGCCTTGCCTTCTTCCTTAGCTTTCAAGGCTTCGGTAACGGCGGCGGCAATGGCATGCGCCGATTCCGGCGCAGGAATGATGCCTTCGGTTTGCGCAAACAAGATGCCTGCCTTGAATGAATCTAACTGCTGAATGTCAACCGCCTCAATCAAGCCGTCCCTAAGCAGTTGGCTGATGATAGTGCCTGCGCCGTGGTAGCGCAATCCGCCCGCATGAATGTGCGCCGGCGAAAATTCATGTCCGAGCGTAAACATAGGAATCAGCGGCGTGTAGCCGGCTTCGTCGCCGAAGTCGTATTGAAATACGCCGCGCGTGAGCTTCGGACACGATGCAGGCTCGGCGGTAACAAAGCGCGTCGTCTTTCCCTCCAGAATGTTGCGGCGCAGGAACGGAAACGAAATACCGCTGAAGTTAGACCCGCCGCCAAAGCAGCCGATTACTACGTCGGGATATTCGCCCGCCATTTCCATTTGCTTCTCGGCTTCAAGCCCTATCACCGTTTGGTGCAGCGACACGTGGCTAAGCACGCTCCCCAGCGTATAGCGGCAATTCGGCGTTTGCGTAGCCACCTCGATGGCTTCCGAAATAGCCGTGCCGAGACTGCCCTTGTACGTCGGGTTTGCGGCAATGATTTTCTGCCCCGCTTTGGTCGTAACGCTGGGCGAAGGGATGACTTTCGCCCCCCATGTTTCCATCAGCGAACGGCGGTACGGCTTTTGCTCAAAACTGATTTTTACCATATACACAATCAGGTTCAGCCCGAACGCTTTTGCCGCATACGAAAGGGCTGTCCCCCACTGCCCCGCCCCTGTTTCGGTCGTAATATTTTCAAGCCCTTGCTTCTTGCAATAGTAGGCTTGCGCCAATGCCGAATTGAGCTTGTGCGACCCTACGGGACTTACGCTTTCGTTTTTGAAATAAATATGCGCCGGCGTGTCGAGCGCCTTTTCCAGCCCGTAAGCACGCACGAGGGGCGTAGAACGGTAGACCTTATACTGTTCGCGCACTTCGTCGGGAATGTCAATCCACGTATCGGTGGTGTTCAGCTCCTGCTCTGCCAGCGCTTCGGCAAAAACCGGATACAAATCTTGAGGCTTCAGCGGTTGCCTTGTACCTGGATGCAACATCGGCAACGGCTTGTTTTTCATGTCCGGCACAATGTTATACCATCTCGTGGGAATGTCTTTTTCGTTTAAGATAAATCGTTTTATTTTTTCCATATATAACTGGTTTTAAAAATTATTTCCTATAAAATCCATGGATATACCATGTATAATCATACGGCAAAGGTAAAAACATTTTTTGAAATACCACTCAACAAGTAAACAAAGAAAAAGGCAACCCTTGCAGGCTGCCTCGAAATAATCATTTAGAAAACTTTACTTTTACGGAACAAAGGTAGGTATAATAATTTAAAGTAGCAAAAAAAATATTACTTTTCAACGTGCGCAGATTCAACTTCTTCTCCCCGCTCCGTCATTCCGACCGTAGCGCAGCGTAATCCGTTGAAAGTTTTGCAGTCCGATAGGACTGCATCGCTCGGTAGAAGGGAAATTGCCGATTCCTCATGGCATGCCGTTAGGTATGCCGCCAAAAAAGACAAAGGATACATTCCTACGGAATGTCGTGTTATAGGCGTGTATATCGGTTTCTACCGAGCGACGCATCCCTATAGGGATGCGGTTCTACATGATTAGGTGCAACATTGCGTATTTATATTAAAAAAAAAGGGTTGGATGAATCAAAAAAATCACTACCTTTGCACAAAACTAATACAAATCAAAGCAATGAGCGTTGTACTAAATTTCTTCCTCAATACTGCATCAATCCCTTTCACCGAAAGGGGTGAAGCCCGATTTTTGTACCGCGCACCGCATAGCGTACATAAGCCCCCTTATACACCTTTATATATAGTATCCCTTACCTGTGTTTCGGAAAGTGCCCCGCAAGGGTGTTTTGCCATTCCGCAACGATGCGGAAGCCATTTTCATTATATAAATAACATTTTATACATTATATTATGACAAGAAAAACAAGCAATTTGATGATTGCAGCCGTAGCGCTGCTTCTGGCAGCGGCTTCGTGCAGCAAAGACCCTGCACCTCCCAAACCGACCCCAAAATTGTCGGTAGACAAAACCACTATTGAAACCTCGTCAAAAGGAGGTTCGTACACTATATCTGTGACGGCAAATGTGCCGTGGACGGCAATGAGCAGCGACGAGTGGTGTCTCATAAAACCCGATTCAGGCGACAGCAATGGTACGTTAACTATTGGGGTAATTGACAACACTACGGATACAGCCCGGACGGCAACCCTTACGGTGCAGGCAAGTGGCGTAGAAGCGAAGACGGTAACCGTAACACAGGCGGCGAAAGACATTATTCCGGCTTTGGAAATCAGCCTATCAAACATTGCGGCAGTGACGGGCGACAGTACGTACATCGTAACAGTAACGAGCAACAGTGCGTGGACAGCGACGAGCAATGTCTCATGGTGCACCGTAAGCCCTACTTCGGGCAATGGCGACGGCGCGTTAACCATTGAGGTAGCAGCCAACCCTATTATAACTACCCGGACGGCAACCGTTACCATACAGACAAGCGGTGCAGCGAAGAAGACAATAACCGTTACCCAAGAGACCTCGTTTACGTGGACACTCGAAAGCGGCACACTCACCATTAGCGGTCAGTGTCCCATGCCGAATTATAATCATAATTTCAATTACAGTCCATGGGATGCGCAGCGCGACAGTATTACAACTGTTGTGATTAATGATGGTATTACAAGTATTGGAAATCGCACTTTTTTCAACTGTAGTGTATTAACCTCTGTAACTATTCCTAATTCCGTTACAAGTATTGGAGAGTATTCTTTTGCCAATTGTAGTGTATTAACCTCTGTAACCATTCCTAATTCCGTTATTAGTATTGGATTTTCCGCTTTTGATAATTGTAGTGGCTTAACTTCTGTTACCATCCCTAATTCTGTTACAAGTATTGGAGATTATACTTTTGACGGTTGTAGCGCATTAACCGAGGTAATTATTCCTAATTCCGTTACAAGTATTGGAAATAGCACTTTTGCTGAATGTAGTAGATTAACTTCAATAACTATCCCTAATTCTGTTACAAGTATTGGAGTTGCCGCTTTTATCCGTTGTAGTGGATTGACTTCTGTTACCATCCCTAATTCCGTTACAAGTATTGACGATTGGGCTTTTGTCAGTTGTAGTGGATTAACTTCAATAACCATCCCTAATTCCGTTATAAGTATTGGAGATATGGCTTTTTACGGTTGTAGTGGATTAACTTCAGTAACAATCCCTAATTCCGTTATAAGTATTGGAGGTATGGCTTTTGACGGATGTGGATTAACCACTATAACCATCCCTAAATCCGTTACAAGTATTGGCGATGGACCTTTTAGCAATTGTCTCGGTTTAACTTCTATCAATGTGGATGCCGACAATTTGAATTATTCTTCCGAAGACGGCGTGTTATTTAATATAGATAAAAGCACACTTGTTCAATATCCGATGGCAAAAAATGGGTATGATTATTATAATTATACCATTCCTAATACCGTTACAAGCATTGGTTATGAATCTTTTAACAGATGCGGGAGATTAACGGCTATCATCATTCCCAATTCCGTTACAAGTATTGGAGATGGGGCTTTTCGTTCTTGTTATAGTTTAACCACTGTAACTATCCCTAATTCCGTTACAAGTATTGGAAATGCGGCTTTTTCCGATTGTAGGGATATTGCTGCCGTGCACGTAAGTTGGGATAGTCCAAACGCAGTAACTCTTATAACGCAAGATGGACGTGAACTTGTTTTTTCTAGTATAAAAAGCGGGGCAAAACTGTATGTACCCGCCGCCGCCTTGGAGGCTTACAAATCCAGCCCGCAATGGTTGGCGTATTTTAGCGCAGAAAATATATTTGGAGAATAACACTTCCCGCAGGACGCAATAGCCATAATTTAAATATCAAGGGGGCTGTCCAACTTTTTTGGGTAGCCCTTGTTGCTTGTCCGGCATATCAAAATACTGTCAAAATGTCATCGTTTTATTCATTGGCAAGGAATTTGTACGATTAAGTGAGTGAAGCGAGATGTGTGAAGCGTAGCAACTTTCAGACGACAAAACGCTTCACGCTTCACACATCTCGCTTCACACATCACGCTTAACGCTTAACATGTAACAAATGAGTTTAAATAGTCAATCCTTAATAATCCCATAACGATTTATTATTCAATAAAATAAGTTGAAAAAGATTTGTTATATTCCACCAATTTCAGTACCTTTGTATCCTAAAAACTGGAAATTATGT
>JAITPN010000041.1 GCA_031289415.1 Prevotellaceae bacterium
AAAATCCGTCTTGTCATTGTGTTTGGCGAAAATTTCAACGACAACCTTTTGCATACCGGCGAGGCGTCCGTTCAACTCATTGCCGACGCCACCGACCCCAATCAAGCCACCACGCTTACAGGATATGCCACAGGGGTTATCGCCGGTTATCAGCAGGAATTACTGCGCACTTACAACATTCCCGTCCAAATCAACCCGCAAATACGGATGCTCTACAACCCGCAAATGAAAGCGTCATACAACTTTGTGCCGGGCGTCATGGGAATGATACTGATGCTGATATGCGCCATGATGACCTCGATAGCCATTGTGAGGGAACGCGAAACGGGAACAATGGAAATACTGCTGGCGTCGCCCATGAAACCGATTTACGTTATCATATCCAAAGCCGTCCCCTATTTGGTTTTGTCGTTAGTCAATCTGGTTACCATCTTGTTGCTGTCGGTCTTTGTATTGGGCGTACCGGTTGCCGGAAGTTTATTCTGGCTGGGCGTGCTGTCGTTTATTTTCATTATGTGCGCGCTGTCGCTGGGCTTGTTCATTTCGACGCTTGTCAATACGCAAGTTGCCGCCATGTTAGCGTCCGGCATGGGATTGATGATGCCTGTAATGTTGCTTTCGGGTATGATGTTTCCCATTGAAAACATGCCCGCCGTGCTGCAATGGTTGTCCGCCGTATTTCCGGCAAGGTGGTATATCGCCGCCGTGAAAAAAATAATGATAGAAGGACTGCCGGTTGTATCCATGCTTAAAGAATTGGGCATCCTGTCATTTATGGCGTCGGCGCTTATTCTGGTAAGTCTGAAAAAATTCAAAACACGATTGGAGTAATGGAAAGTGGAAAGTGGAAAATTGAAAATGATTTGCCACTTTCAACTTTCAATTCTCAACTTTCAACTAAATAATAGATTATGATAAAATTTTTAATAGAAAAAGAGTTTAAGCAGATAGCCCGCCATTCGTTCATTCCGAAATTGATTTTCGTCATGCCGCTGGTGATGATGTTGTTTTTGCCGTGGGTTGCCGACATGGAGATGAAAAACATTAATATCAGCATTGTGGACAACGACCACAGCAGCTATTCCGAACGTCTGGTAGAGAAAATAGCCGCGTCAACCTATTTCGTCCTGTCCGACATTTCCGCCGACAACGACGAAGCCATGAAAAGCATTGAAGCCAACGTCGCCGACCTGATTTTGGAAATACCGTCCGGTTTCGAGCGAAACCTTATCCGCGAAGGCGCTGTCGATATGATGATTTCCGCCAATGCGGTGAACAGTACCAAAGGCGGTATCGGAAGCAGCTACCTATCGGTAATACTGAATGATTACGCTTCGGAAATCCGCGAAAGCCTGATGCCGGTACAGGGGAAAACCGTTGTTCCGGTCGTCGGGATTGTTTCGCAAAACAGGTTTAACCCGCACCTCGACTACAAAATCTTTATGATACCCGCGCTAATCGTTATGTTGCTCACAATGATAGGCGGATTCCTGCCCGCACTGAACATCGTTGGCGAAAAAGAACAGGGCACGATAGAACAGATGAATGTTTCGCCCGTCGGCAAATTTACGTTTATCATTGCCAAACTGATACCTTATTGGGTCATTGGTTTCGTTATTCTTTCGCTCTGTATGCTCGTGGCGTTTGTCGTGTACGGACTTGTTCCGGCGGGCAGCATAGCGACGGTTTACTTCTTTTCGGCGCTCTACATTCTGGTTGTTTCCGGTCTCGGATTAGTCATCTCCAACTATGCCGACACCATGCAACAAGCCATGTTCATCATGTTTTTCTTTATGATGATTTTATTGCTGATGAGCGGACTGTTCACTCCGGTAACAAGTATGCCCGATTGGGCGCAAGCCATAACGGTCATAAACCCATTGAAGTATTTCATTGACGTGATGCGGGCGGTTTACCTCAAAGGGAGCAATATCCTGCAATTACATGCACAGGCAATGGCTTTGTGCTGTTTTGCCGTCTTTTTCAATTTGTGGGCGGTGCTTAGCTATCGGAAAAGGGGGTAGCGGAAAGGCAATCAAAATAAGCCGTGTACACGGCAGATTCCTCGGCTTCGCTAAGGAAGAACAAGGCGGAATCCCACCGTGTAGGAGAGTTCGTCGGGGGAGAAGCTGCTGCGATAGACAACACGACAATCCGTCGTATTGTAGCGCCAACAGCCGCCGCGAAGCACGCGGGCAGTGCCGGAAGAAGGTCCCGTAGGATTTTGTTGCGCCTCGGCAGGATAACTGCCGATTGCACGCCAATCGCTGCACCATTCATATACGTTGCCGGTCATATCATAAATGCCCAACTCGTTCGGCAGTTTCGTCCCCACGGCATGAGGAGCGTCATCTGAATTACTGACATACCACGCCACGTCTTTGATATTGTCGCTTCCGCTGTACTTGTAGCCTTGGCTCTTAGCGCCGCCCCGCGCCGCATATTCCCATTCCGCTTCGGTAGGCAACCGGTATTTTTTTCCGGTGATGGCGTTCAACTTGCCGATGAATATTTGTACATCGTTCCAGCTTACACGCTCTACCGGAAAATTGCTGTCCTTAAAATACGAAGGGTTGCTGCCCATAACGGATTCCCACAACGCCTGATCTACCTCGTACTTGCCGATGGAAAAATCGCTCAACGTTACCTGAGGCGTTTCACCGCCGTAGCAATCACTGTTCAGCCCTCCGGTGCAGCCCAGCGTAAACGTGCCGCCCGCTACAAATACCATGGCTGTATACTCATCAGCGGCTGCCTGCGTAACAACAATCTGCTTCGTGCGCGTGCCGGCGGCGACGGTTGCCGTAGCGGTACGCGGCGCGGCGTTTGGATTTTTGCCAATATTTACGGTAACCGTAGTGTTGCCGTTGCCCGAAGCAGGGCTTACGGTGCACCATGCGTCGCTGCTCGCCGCCGTCCACGGCACGTTTGCCGTTACCGCTACGGCAGTCTCTCCGCCGTCTGCCGATGCCGAAATAGTTGCCGGCGACACGCCAAAGTCCGCCGGTTCTTCCGAGTCCGCCGGTTCTTCCGAGCCGCCGCAGCCGACCGCCAGCGCCAAGCCCGCTGCGAGGCTCGCTGCGCACATCATAAAATGTTTTGTTCTCATATTGAAAATGGTTTTAAAAGCCCCCAAACCCCACGTGGGGGCTTTCGGACTCGTTGTTTTGTTTTTTAGATAATTAACCACTATGGTTAGCCAATCTAAGAATTGGCGGTCGCCTTTCGGCACAAAATCAGCGCTCATATACTTCTTTTTTTAAGTGAATAAAGAAATTATTTTAATGATACACATTTTCGTAAAATGATAGTCCCCGCTGCGCCGGAGGGTATCCCCGCTGAGTCGGAGGGTATCCCCGCTGCGCCGGAGGGTGTCCCCGCTGAACCGGAGGGTGTCCCCGCTGCGCCGGAGGGTATCCCCGCTGAACCGGAGGGTGTCCCCGCTGAGTCGGAGGGTGTCCCCGCTGCGCCGGAGGGTATCCCCGCTAAGTCGGAGGGTGTCCCCGCTGAGCCGGAGGGTATCCCCGCTGCGCCGGAGGGTATCCCCGCTACGCCGGAGGGTGTCCCCGCTGAGCGGGCGGGCGTCCTCAGAAAGTTGTGCGGAAGGCGCGCTATTATATATATAGGTATAGGAGCAGGCGGGGGCGTCCGCTACGCCGTTAAAGACATTCCCAAAAACGGAAATCGCTATAAGTAGTTGATTATGAGATTCGTGGTGGTGGGAGTAAAACTGCCTAAAAATCTTTCACTTGCCGGAGGGCTTCCGGCAGCAGGTAAAAGGATGTGTAGGCGGTTGTACATATTCTAAATGTTTATTTCATAGGTCAAAGATAGGAATTATTTTTTAAATAACAAAAGAAAAAAGCCCGCTTGTTTTTTTTTCGTATCTTTGCACTTTATTGTCATGGTAAAGCGGGTAATCATCATATTTACGGCACTCCTCGTGTGCGGCGCTTGTTCTGTTAAAAAGAACACGTGGCGTAGCCGTGCGTGGCACAACGTCAATTCGGAATTTAACGTGAAGTTCAACGGCGGCGAGAGTTTCAAGCAAGGCATAAAGAAAGCCGAAGGGCATCAGGTAGCCGATTATGCCGAGCTGCTCCCTGTGTTCATTTTTGCCGACGAGGGCGTTCCGGGGCAGGTTACAGGCGATATGGAACGCGCGATTGACAAAAGCAATAAGCTCGTTACGAAACATTCCATCACCGCAAAACCGAAGAAGAAAAAAGGCGCGATGAGCCGCAAGGAGCGCGAGTTTTATAACCGCCGCGAATTTAACGCCGTGGTGGACGACGCTTACCTCTTGAGCGCCAAAGCAAGCCTGTATCTGCAAAATTATACCCAGACGGCGGCGGCGCTCGACTTCCTGCTGCTCGAATATCCGAAAGCGTCGGCTGCGAGCGAAGCGAAAATATGGCTGGCGGTTGCGCTTACCTACTCCGACGACGTAGACCGCGTGCCGACGCTTCTTGCCGAAGTGAGCCGCGAGAAAAAACTGTCGCGCTACAAACGTTCGATTCTTCATGCGGCATACGCCAACTACTATATCCGGCGGCAGCTCTATGCCGAAGCCGCCGCCGATTTGGAAAAAGCGCTGAAAGCCGAAAGGCGGAAGGCAAACAAAATACGCTACCGGTTTGTGTTGGCTAACCTCTACGGTCGGCTGAACGAGCCGGCGAAAGCGACGCTGCATCTTGAGAAAATCATCAAATTGAGCCGGGAGTACGAACAGGTGTTTTCGGCACGGCTGATGTTGGCAAGCGCGTACGACCCCTCGTCGAAGCGCAACATGCGGAAAGCGCTGCTGCAGATGCTTGACGACGATAAGAATAAAGATTACGCCGACCGTATTTACTATGCGCTGGCGCAAGCGGAACGCGCGGCGGGCGATGATTCGGCAGCCGTATCGTATCTGAAAAAATCAATCGACGCCGAAGAAAGTCATCCGCGCCAGCGGGGATATGCCTACGAAATGTTGGGCAACTACTGCTATGACGGTAAAGACTATGCCGGCGCTTACGACAACCTGCTGAGCGCCGCCGAGTCGTTGGGCGCATCCTATTCGCGCTATCAGGAGATTCACGACAAGGCGTTGTCGTTGGAAAAAGTGGCAAAAAATTGGAAAATAGTGCACCGGCAAGACAGCTTGCAACGCATAGCCAAAATGCCTGCCGCCGAACGCGATAAATTTATTGACGGAATAATTAGTAAGATAGTAGAGGAAGAACGGAAAGCCGCCGAAGAGCAGCGGTATCAGCAATTATTCATCAACCAGCAGGAGCAGGCGCGGTATTCCAACACGCTGCTGTCGAAAAACACGTCGGGGCAGTGGTATTTCTACAACGTCAATTCTATCAATACCGGGCGCGGGGCGTTCAATATGCGCTGGGGTAAGCGGCGGCTCGAAGACAATTGGCGGCGCAAAGACCGTAGCGACATGTCGGCAATCGGAACGGACGACGAAGAAGAGGGCGGCGGCGAAGAAGAAACGAAGAAGACGGAACTGTCGAACAAATCGCGCGAATACTATCTGCGTGATTTGCCGTTGACGCCCGAAGCGATGGAAGCGTCGAACAACAAGTTGCGTCCGGCATTGTTCAACTTGGGCGAAGCGTATATGAACGACATGCACGAGTTGCAAATGTCGGTCAATACGTTTGAAGATTTGAACAAGCGTTTCAATAAACATGAGTTTTTGGCGTCGACCTATTATTACCTCTGCAAATTATATAATGAATTGGGCAATTTGGAGCAGAGCGAACACCACAAACGGCTTTTGATAGCGGAATATCCGCAAGAACCGTTGGCGCAAATGCTCGCCAATCCCAATTATTTAAAAGAACAACGAGTCTTGCACGATAATATTGAATCCCTGTATGCCGAAGCGTTCACTCTTTATCGTAATGGGCGGTATGCCGAAGCGTCGCAGGCGGCGGCGCAAATCAACGAACGCTATCCGCAGAACCTTATTCAATCGCAGATAGCTCTGTTGCACGCTTTCACGATGGCGCAAACAGAATCTATCGGCGTGTATAAACGCGCGCTTTCCGACATCGTAAAGCTGTATCCTACGTCGGAAGCGGCACAAACCGCGACCAATCTTTTAAGCGTGCTTGATGAAAGCGTGTTGAAATATAATGCCGCACTGCAACAACCCGAACAGCCTGCTGTGGCGGTTGCCGAAGACACTTCGTCGGTAAAATATGTGCTGAACCTTGACGGCGAGCATTATTTCGCCTTTTTGTTCAACAGCAAACAAAACAGTAATGCCTTGTTCTTTGCGACCGAAACATACAACGCCGACTATTTTTTGAATGAAAATTATGAAACCGATATTCGCGAACTGCCGAAAGGCTATGCCATGCTTCTGGTGAAAACGTTTGCCGATGGGCAGGCTGCCGCGCAGTATGCGCAGCGGCTTGGCGAGAGTGAAATAATGCAGCCGTTTAATACCACTGATTTTCGTCGCTTGCTTATCACTTCCGAGAATCTTGAACTATTGGTAAAGACAGGTGAAATAGTCGATTATCTGGATTTCTTCAATATGTATTATGCCCATCTTTTCCCTAAAAATTAAAACGCTCGACGAGCTGCCGCAGGCGGCGCAACAACTCCTGCCGCTGCTTGATACGTATAAAATAGCGGCATTCTACGGCGCTATGGGCGCGGGAAAAACTACGCTGATTAAAGCCTTATGCGAAGCGATGGGTGTAGCCGACTTGGTAAACAGTCCTACTTTTGCTTTGCTGAATGAATACCATCTGCCCGATGGCGCTCCGGTATATCATTTTGATTTTTACCGCATCAACAAGCCGGAAGAGGCATTCGATCTCGGCTATGAAGAATATTTTTTCAGCGGTAATTTATGTATGATAGAATGGTCTGAGCGCATTGAACCGCTTTTGCCCGACGGTACGTTGCAACTCCATATTTCCGTAAACGATAACGGAGAAAGGGAAATTACAGCAACTTTACTTTGATTTTATCGCCCGGATAAATTTTTGAATTTGCATTCATGCCGTTGAGTTTCATCAAATCGGAGCACGTAATGTTGTCATAGATTTGCGATATGCTCCACAGCGTTTCGCCCTCTTTCACCACATGTATTTTGACATTACCGTTTTTATTGCTTTGCGGCGTGTATTTCGGTGTATTTTGTACGGGTTTCTTGGCAGAAGCAATAGCTTTTTCCGGCGCTTTTTTTGTATAAATCACGATTTTTTGCCCCAAACGAATCATGTTTCCGCGAATGTTGTTCCAATCTCTGATGTCGGCGGTTTTCACGTGGTATTTGACGGCTAATCCGCCGAGCGTTTCGCCTTGCCGTACTTGGTGAATCACTTTGTTGCCTCCTGCGAGGGACGCCGGCGTACTCTGCGCTTCCGCTATTTTTTTGATGATATTCGGATTAAAATATACGGTGTCTTTATACGCATAAATTTCCGTTTCTTTATCGGTAAAAGCAGCCGTGTATTGATAGGGTATGCGCAATACATAAGGGCGTTCGCTGCCCGGAATAATATCGTGCAAATATTGTGGATTATAGTTGCGCAATTCGTCTATCGGAATACCTGCTACTTTTGCCACTTGTTCAAAATGCAGCCATTTGCTTACCATGAACGTGTCGGCAGGCGCGGGCGTGTAGAATTTTTTGGGTATCAAATTATGCTCTTTGTAATAATGTAACACATAATTTGCCGCTACAAATGCCGGTAAGTATCCGCGTGTTTCGCGCGGGAGGTAAGGATAAATGTCCCAATAATCAAGTTTCCCGCCCGAACGGCGGATAGCTTTGTGCACATTGCCTGCTCCGCAATTATAGGCGGCAATGGCAAGATTCCAGTCGTTGAAAATGCTGTACAGGTCTTTCATGTGGCGTGCAGCGGCATGGGTTGATGCTATGGGGTCGAAGCGCTCGTCTACAAAATCGTTCATTGTAACGTCGTAAAGTTTTGCCGTGTTGTACATAAATTGCCACATGCCTTTTGCCTTTGCGCGCGACACTGCGCGGGGATTTAACGCCGACTCAATCACCGCCATGGCGCGTAGTTCTATCGGTACGCCATAGAGGTCTAAAATTTCTTCAATTTGGGGCATATAAAATTCAGCAAGCCCCAAAATCATTTCCGTTTTGGTAGAGATACGCTGGGTATAGTGTGTAATATGATTGCGTATCAAATGATTATACGGTGTTTTAATGACGCATGGCATAGCTTTTAACCGATTGATGTACACCGAATCGGGAATATCAACTACAAAGGAGTCGGGCAATGGAATAAACCCTGTGTCCAGCACAGCGCGTTGAAGATACCATAAAGACAAAAGGCTGTCGATATTATTATCCGTTCCGATGTCCTGCACTTCGTCGCCGTTCACCATTACGGTTTCACCCGCTACGATGACAGTATCGTTTATTAAAGTTTCTTGTGCCTGTATGCACGTAGGTAAAGTCAGTAAGATAGCAATAATGTAAGTCTTCATATTCTTTTTAAAACGTTATATTTAACTTCATTCCAATAGCAGGTATTTGCGCGCGCGACGCCAGCATGTTGTCGTACAATACGGTGGGGCGAATATTGAATGATAAATCGTCGCTGACGTCAAAATCATGAAGGTGTGCAAACACATTGGCATGCACGGCATTCAATACATACAGCAGCGCGGTGATCAAAATAAAGTAGTCGCGGCTGCGGCGAAACGAATCGCGGTAATATAGCATATTATCGGCAGTCATTCGCCCATATAGTTCATGATATTGGTTGTCGCTTTTATCCTGATTTTTGTCATTTTCCATCGTAACATTGTATGCGCTTCTAAAACGTTCGTATTGCAGATTGTTATAACCAATCATGTAAGTCCCGAAGGCAAATCCGGTATAGATAATCGGGATTGTCCAGTATTCCTGAATGTAGAATTGTCCGAGTCCCGGAAGCATAAGGGAGAGAATCGTGGCGCGTTGCGGAATCATTTCTTTTGTTTCGTATGACATCAATCCGTCGAGAATGCCTGTCCAGTATGATACTCCTGCCGCAAGGTAACACCAGTCGCGGGCAACCCGAAAATCTTCATCACCGCTGTCCATATATCGGATATTACTAAAATATCCGCCAGCCAACAAGCCTCCTGTTGCACCATATAACACAGGCAGTTTCCAATATTGCCGGTTGTAGAGTTGCGCATAGCCCGGTATCACCAGCGACGTCATCCACATCCGCGTAATAGGTATCGAGTCATGCCTGAATATGCCGCGTATAACATTCTTGCTGAATTGCCGCCCTGTCGGCTCTGCCGGCGTTTGAACCGCAGATTGCGCTTGTGCAGCAATACCAATAGATAGAAGCAATATGAGTAGCAGTGCTCTTTTCACTCGGATTATGCTTGTAGTTCGTTGAGTTTTTGTAAAAAGCGGGTTACTTCGTCGTCGTGGCTGAAATGTATGATGATTTCCCCTTTTCCTTCTTTGTTGCGTTTTACGTTTACGTTATTGTTGAAGTAAGGAGCTAATATTTCTACCAGACGGAAATAATTTTCGGGAAGTTCCGGCTCTTCTTGCGTAACAGGTTGCGCAGCAGGTGCGGGGTTGGTGATGTTTTTTACCAATTCTTCCACTTTGCGCACCGAAAGGTCTTCGTCAATGACTTTGCGTACAATTTTCCGTTGTTGTTTTTCATCGTTCAACCCTGCAAGCGCCCGTGCATGTCCCATAGAGAGTTTACGGTCGCGAATGAGTACTTGTATTTCGGCGGGTAGCGTCAGCAGGCGGAGGTAGTTTGCCACCGTAGCGCGCTTTTTGCCCACGCGCTCGCTCAGCGATTCCTGCGTGAGCGCACACTCGTCAATCAACCGTTGAAAACTGATAGCTATTTCAATGGCATCAAGGTCTTCGCGCTGTATATTCTCGGCAAGCGCCATTTCGAGGATGTTGCGGTCGTCTGCCGTGCGGATATAAACCGGCACGGTTTCCAGTCCGGCTATGCGCGAAGCCCGGAAACGGCGTTCGCCACTGATAATCTGGTAGCGTCCTTTGCTGGTTTCGCGTACTGTGATGGGCTGAATCAGTCCGTGTACTTTTATGGAGTCGGCGAGTTCGCGCAAGGCTTCTTCGTTGAAATGCGTACGCGGCTGTTCGGGATTTGCTTGAATATCGTCAAGCGCTATTTCCGTAACACCGATGTAGGTTTCCGCTTCCGTTTGCGTTGCTTTTACGGTGGATCTTACATTGTTTGTATCGCCAAGCAATGCGCCGATTCCGCGTCCTAAAGCAGGTTGTTTTGTTGCCATATTTTCTTTAATAATTTATGCCTGCGGCGTTGTGTTATTTCGTTGCAATACTTCTTTTGCAAGACTTAAATAATGATTTGAACCGGCTGAAGTAGCTTCATATAGAATGACCGGTTTTCCGTACGACGGCGATTCGCTGAGTTTCACGTTGCGCTGTATAATGGTTTGAAATACCATTTCGGGAAAGTGGCGGCGCACTTCGTCCACCACTTGGTTGGCTAAGCGCAGGCGGGCGTCGTACATGGTGAGTAAAAAACCTTCGTAGGTCAAAGTCGGATTCAGCCGATTTTGCACTAGTTTTATGGTGTTCAGCAGTTTTCCCAACCCTTCGAGTGCATAAAATTCGCACTGCACCGGGATGATGACCGAATGAGCAGCCGTGAGGGCGTTTACCGTAATCAACCCTAACGACGGCGAACAGTCAATAATAATATAGTCATACTTGTCAACTACCGACGCCAGCACGTTTTTCAATACTTTCTCGCGGTCGGGCAATTGCAGCATTTCAATTTCAGCGCCTACCAGATTAATGTGCGACGGCACAAGATGCAGGAATTCAATTTCCGTTTCGAGCAAAGCATCCTGTATTTCGTTCTTCCCAATCAGACATTCATAAATCGTAACATCGTTCTCCTGAAAGTTGTTCACATCAAAGCCCAGCCCCGATGTGGCATTGGCTTGCGGATCGGCGTCAACGAGCAGCACCTTCTTCTCCAATACTGCCAAGCTTGCTGATAGGTTAATAGCGGTAGTGGTCTTTCCCACTCCGCCTTTTTGATTGGCTATTGCAATGATTTTCCCCATAAATCTTATTTTATCTAAAGTGTACAAATTGCAAATTTACATTTTTTTTTTATGCTTTTCTAATTTTTATTGTAATTTTGCACCATTCAAACTGGTTATCACACATGAATGAAGCGATTAAAAATGGTTGGATAGTAATTGTGAACCCAAAAGCCGGTAACGGACATGGGCTAAGAGATTGGCCTCTTATATCAAACCAGATGAGCCACAGAGGTATAGCGTTCAGTTGCTTGTTTACTGAACACAAATACCATGCCGTGGAACTTACCGTAAAAGCCATCACTGACGGTTATCGCAAAATTGTTGCAATAGGCGGAGATGGTACTGTAAACGAAGTTGTTAATGGGATTTTCTTACAGCAGATAGCGCCTACCACTGCGATTTCGCTTGCCGTGATTCCTACAGGTACAGGAAATGACTGGATGCGCATGTACGGCATTCCCAAAACGTATTCCGACGCCGTTCAGTCGTTGCTTACCCACTATACGGTAATGCAGGATGTGGGGCTTGTAGGGTATTACGAAACACAAGTGCCGCATCTACGCTATATGGCAAATGCCGCCGGAATGGGTTTCGACGCGATGGTCAACCGCCGCTTCAACCGCCTTAAAGATGAGGGAAAATGGAATAAACGCTTGTATATCAAAAGTACAGTGAATGAATTGTTCCGCTATCGGGCGTGTAAATTCAAAGTAACGGTTGACGGCAAAGTATTGTTTGACGATACGGTATTCAGCGCCACAGTGGGCATTGGTAAATATAACGGCGGCGGGATGATTCCCATGCCCAACGCCGTAATGGACGACGGACTGTTTGATATTACGGTGATTAAGCGCATCAACATATTCAATGTGTTGTGGCATTTTCGGAAGTTGTATAACGGAAAATTGTATAATTATTCCAAAGTGATTGCCGCGCAAGGTCGCCGCATTGTGATTGAAACACAGCCTGCAACCCCTATTGAAATTGACGGCGAAGCTACAGGATATGCTACTTTCTCTTTTGAATTAGTTCCGCGTTCCATAAAAGTGGTAGTGGGTAAAGATTTTCAAGTAGCGGGCTGATTGTTAGCCTCTATCGTTTTGTGATAAAAATATAGACTTACATAGTCGAAAGAAACTTGCAGGTAATAAAAATATTACCTATCTTTGTAGTGTAATTTAAAATAAATAGATATGTCTACTATTTTTATTTTCTTCGGTTTACGATTTCTGTTTTACAGCAACGACCATGAGCCGATACATGTTCACGTAACAAAGGGACACGGCGCGGTCTACTAAAATGCTGTACTTCAGGTATTACCGAAGATTTCTTTACTAAAGAACAACGGTCTGAAACCCAATGAATTGAAACTCGCAGAAATGGTTATCCCTAAGTTCAATTAGTAAATGCGAATATTGGATTTAAGAAAGGAATAAAAAAAGATGCTGATGATGGATTGTTGATAACGGAAATAACTTTTAGCGTAGCGAAAAAAGTTATTCTGTT
>JAITPN010000052.1 GCA_031289415.1 Prevotellaceae bacterium
CGTTCTCACAATAATCCGGCATGGAGCACTTCCCGCTAATGGTGAGCGTGCTGTCCGCAAGCGTCCATGTAAACGCCGCGGACTCTTTTCCATTGCCGCACGAAGCCGCCGCCAACAGCGCCGCCGCGGCTGCCGTCACCAAATTGTTTGTTCTTCTCATTATCGTGCAATATTAAATGTAGTTAATTTTTGTCCTTTATACGCGCCTTTGCCATGAATCGTAAGGTCTGCCGTGCCGACATCCGTATTATTCTTATACGTTACGTCGAAATCTTTGGCAAACACAAGTTCAACCGTCGGCTTGCCCTCCTCGCGGTAATGCGCTTCGGCACGTAAATACCTGAAAAGAATAGCTTGAATTTTTTTCATATCATATATATTTTTGTGGATTTATACTTTTTTGTTGACTTGAAAATGCCGGGGCTTAATTTTGGGTTTTCAATCTTAATCCCCTAATTCCTTTCCCCCTCGTCCTCCGCAATCGTCAGTTCGCGTATCAAATGGGTAGCGCCTGCGTATTTGTCGATGATGAACAGCACGTAGCGGATGTCCACGTTGATGCAGCGTTGCAGCGCGGGTTCGAATACGATGTCGCCGCTCATGGCTTCCCAGTTGCCGTCGAACGCTATGCCAATCAGTTCGCCGCGGCTGTTTAGCACCGGGCTGCCCGAATTGCCTCCCGTGATGTCGTTGTTGGTAAGAAAACATACAGGCATGCTGCCGTCGGGCATGGCGTAGCGTCCGAAGTCTTTTTGCGCATAGCGTTGTTTTAATTTTTCGGGTACTACAAATTCCCAGTTCGCGGCGTCTTCTTTTTCCATGACGCCTTGCAGCGTGGTGTAGTACTCGTAATGCACGGCGTCAGCCGGATAATAGTCGAGCACTTGTCCGTACGTGAGCCGCGTGCTGAAGTTCGCATCGGGGTAAAAAGTTTTTGTGCTGTCCATCGCCATGAGTCCTGCCATGAAATGACGGCTACCGCGCGCCTGCCGCTTGTCTGCGAGGAATGTCGTGGCGATGTCGTCCGCGATTTTCTTTTGTGATAGCGCCAATTGCAGGGCGGGGTCGTTGCGCAGTTTTTTTAGCGACGGTTTGTCGAGCCACGCTTTTAGTTTGTCGATGCTTGCAAACGCCGATGCGGCAAACAGGTTATCGACATACGCGTCGAAGTTGCCTTTGTATTTTTTTTCTGCCTCCGCCAGCGGTTGGGGAAAATAGCGTTTGTCCACTTTGCCGGCAAAAAGGCGCAGCATGGCTTTGGTTACTTTTACGTCCGTAGGCGCATGGTAGTTTTTGTAGAAGTTTTCGGCGGCGTTCAGCAGGGCGGTTTTTGCTTCGGCAATGCGCACAGCGTCGTTTTCCTGCAAGGCTTGCAGGTAAGGAATCGCCTGCGCCGCCATGCCGTGAATTTCGATGCTTCGGAAGATTTCTGCGTGGTATTGCCATACGTTCCGTAACGCGGCGCGGCTTTCTACGGCTTGCCGTATATCGTCCATCGCCGTACTATAATTTTCGTTGCCCGACGCGGCGGCGAAGGCGGCGAAATCTTTTTCTATGGCTTCTTTCCGTTCTATCACGTGCAGCCGTTTTATCCCGCGGTTCATGCCGATAGAGTTTTTCCAATAATTGGTAGAGCCGGAATATTTAGAGGCATATTGTATTTTGATTTTCGGGTCAGCCAGCATGTCTTTGAGTAAAATTTCCTGCCGGACGCCGCGTACTTCGATGCGGACGTCGTTGGTCATCATCCGTTCTTTTATTTCCCACGATGCGGCATAGCGGTTTGTCGAACCCGGGTAGCCCATAATCATGGCATAGTCGCCTTTTTCGTAGCCGGCAATCGACACTTTGAGGTGATGCTTCGGCGTCAGCGGCACATTGTGCGGCGAGTATTTTGCAGGATTGCCGAGCGAGTCGGCATATACGCGGAACATCGAAAAATCGCCGGTGTGGCGGGGCCACATCCAATTGTCGGTATCCGCGCCGAATTTCCCCACAGACGATGGCGGCGCTCCCACAAACCGCACGTCTTCATACTTTTTATAGGTGAATAAATAGTAGGCGTTGCCTTCAAACATGCTGTACACCTGCGCTGAGATTCCGCTCCTGCCTGCCGTCGCCGAATCGGTCAGCGATTTCTGCCGCGTTTTGATGTGTGCCGCCCGCGCCGTTTCGTCGAGCGTATCCATGCCGTGCGATGCGAGAATTTGAGCGGTTACGTCTTCGATGTGGTCTAAAAAAGTAACCGTCAATCCTGCCGTCGGGATTTCGTCGTCGCGCGTCATTGCCCAAAAGCCGTCTTTCAGATAATCGTGTTCCACCGAGCTGTGTTGTTGGATAAAGCCGTAACCGCAATGATGGTTGGTGAGCAGCAACCCTTCGTCCGAAATGATTTCGCCGGTGCATCCGCCGCCGAAAATAACCACTGCATCTTTCAAGCTCGACCGGTTGATGCTGTAAATATCTTCTGCGGTAAGCATAAGACCTTTTTGTTTCATCTCGGCGTAATTCAGTTTTTCAACCAACGGCAAAAGCCACATGCCTTCGTCAGCCCAAGCAGGCTTTCCCGACATCAACAGCGCGCCGCAGAGAAAGCATATCATGTAATGTTTCATAAATATTTTAATTTAGTAGTAAAAAAAGAGAACAAATGTACTAAAATAAATTGAGTTGTTCGTCAAAAAGCCGGAAACTTTTGCGATGCAGAGGCGTTATGCCGTATATTTTTATAGCTTCGCGGTGTTTTTGGGTGGGGTATCCCATGTTTTTGTCCCAGTCGTAAGCCGGAAATTCCTTTGCCTGCCGGCACATCCATTCGTCGCGGTATGTTTTTGCCAATACCGATGCGGCGGCAATAGACGCGAAAGTAGCGTCGCCCTTCACGACGCACTGGTGCGGAATGTCGCGGTATGAAACAAACCGGTTGCCGTCCACCAGAATAAAGTCGGGACGCAACGCCAGCCGGTCTAACGCACGGTGCATCGCCACGATTGACGCCCGCAAAATGTTCATTTCGTCAATTTCTTTGGCGCTGACGGCGGCTACGCTCCATGCCAGCGCGTCCCGTTCGATGACCGTCCGCAGCTCGTCGCGATGTCGCTTCGTCATCTGCTTCGAGTCGTTCAGCAGCGGATGATGGAACTCCGCCGGAAGTATGACTGCCGCCGCCGTTACAGGTCCTGCCAGACATCCGCGTCCGGCTTCGTCGCAGCCTGCTTCCGCTCTGCCAGCCAGCCAATATGGTTTTAACGCATGGTGTTTCATGCTGCAAATATACGCCGAATGCTTGGATTATCCGGCGTATGCCCCTCAGTTTTTATTTGTAATTGAAAAAATGTTCTTCCGCTACAATAAAAAAATCAACAAACCTAAAGCCTGTCAGATTTAGATTTGCTGATTTTTTATATATAAAAGTGAAACGAATTTTATGCCGTTCACGTTACGGATACACGGCTATCACACTTTTATTTCAACTTCTACGCCGCTGGGCAGCTCTAATTTCATCAAAGCATCTACCGTTTTCGGGGTAGAACTGTAGATGTCGAGCAATCGGCAAAAAGAGTTTAGTTCAAACTGTTCACGCGCTTTTTTATTTACAAACGTAGCGCGGTTTACCGTGAAAATTTTCTTGTTGGTAGGTAGCGGAATAGGTCCGCTTACTACCGCTCCGGTAGCTTTCACCGTTTTCACGATTTTGTCAGACGATTTGTCCACAAGCATGTGGTCGTATGACTTTAATTTTATTCTGATTTTTTGACTCATAGTATTTGCGAGTTAAATTCGTTAAAATTCATATTAGTTTATTCGTCCAAATCTTCGATTTTCTTCTTGCCGCCCGATTTTTCAATCACGTCTTTTGCAAGGTTGGCGGGAAGTTCGGCATAGTGCGAAAATTCCATTGTACTTGTAGCGCGACCCGACGACAAGGTTCGCAATACCGTAACATAACCAAACTGCTCCGAGAGCGGTACTTTGGCTTTCACGATGCGCGTATTGCCTTTCGAATCCATACTGGTAATTTGTCCGCGGCGCTTGTTCAGGTCGCCGATGATATCGCCCATATAGTCTTCAGGCGTTACTACTTCGAGCGACATGATAGGCTCCATCAAAACCGGACGTGCTTTCGGCAGTGCATGACGGAAACAGGCGCGTGCGCATATTTCGAACGACAGCGAGTCGGAGTCCACTGCGTGGAACGAGCCGTCTTTCAATGCCACTTTCATTGACGGCACTTCAAAACCTGCAAGTACGCCGTTTGCCATTGCCGATTTAAACCCTTTTTCTACTGCCGGAATAAATTCGCGGGGGATGTTACCGCCTTTCACTTCGTCCACAAACTGCAAGCCGATAACGCCTTCGTCGGCAGGAGAAATATCTACGATAATATCGGCAAATTTACCACGACCGCCGGTTTGTTTTTTGAACACTTCGCGATGGCTTACCTTACCCAGAATAGCTTCCTTGTAGTTCACCTGCGGAGCGCCTTGGTTGATTTCTACGCCAAATTCGCGGCGCAGGCGGTCAACAATAATTTCGAGATGCAGTTCACCCATGCCGCTGATGACCGTTTGTCCTGTTTCGTGGTCGCTACGCACGGTAAACGTCGGGTCTTCTTCCGACAACTTGCCCAGTGCGATGCCCAATTTATCAAGGTCTTTTTGGGTCTTCGGTTCTACAGCCAATCCAATCACAGGGATAGGGAATGACATAGATTCAAGGGTGATAGGATGTTTTTCGTCACAAATCGTATCGCCTGTACGCAGGTCTTTGAATCCTACGGCAGCGCAAATGTCGCCGGCTTCTACAAATTCAATCGGATTTTGTTTGTTCGAGTGCATTTGGTAAAGCCTTGCCACACGTTCTTTTTTGTCCGACCGTGTATTATATACATAACTGCCGGCATCCAATTTTCCGGAATATGCGCGGATAAACGCCAACCGTCCTACAAACGGGTCGGTAGCAATTTTAAATACCAAGCCGCAGAAAGGTTCTTTGGCTTCGGATTTGCGCACTTCTTCTTTTTCGGTTTGAGGATTGATGCCTTGCACCTCGCCTTTGTCAAGCGGCGAGGGTAGGTAGCGCATCACCGCATCAAGCAGGAATTGCACACCTTTATTTTTGAACGATGAGCCGCAGCAAGCAGGTACAACCGCCATATCAATGGTCGCCTTGCGTAACGTGTCAATAATTTCGTCTTCGGTAATAGAATCGGGATTGTCAAAAAACTTTTCGAGCAGCGTATCGTTGTATTCAGCAATGCCTTCGATAAGTTTATTGCGCCATTCCGCTACTTCGGCTTTCATATTTTCAGGCACGTCTTTCAGTTCATAATTTACCAATTCTTTGCTCTCGCCGTCAAAATAAATGGCTTTTTGGGTAATCAGGTCAATAATGCCGTCAAATTTATCTTCAGCGCCTATGGGTAAACAAATCGGCAACGCTTTTGCCGACAGTTTATCCTGCATTTCTTCAATTACAGCAATAAAATCAGCGCCTACACGGTCCATTTTATTAATGTATGCCAATTTCGGCACACGGTATTTGTCGGCTTGCCGCCATACGGTTTCCGATTGCGGCTGTACGCGACCTACGGCGCAGAATGTAGCTACCGTACCATCGAGTACGCGCAACGAGCGTTCTACTTCCACCGTAAAATCCACGTGCCCCGGTGTATCAATCAGGTTAACCTGATAGGTTTGTCCTTTGTAGTTCCAAAATGCAGTGGTCGCTGCGGAGGTAATAGTGATGCCGCGTTCTTGTTCCTGCACCATCCAGTCCATCGTAGCAGCGCCTTCATGTACTTCGCCTATTTTGTGCACTTTTCCGGTGTAATACAAAATACGCTCCGACGTGGTTGTTTTTCCCGCGTCAATGTGCGCCATAATCCCGATGTTTCGGGTAAATCTCAAATCTCTCGCCATTCTATCCTCCTAAAACTTAAAGTGCGCAAAGGCTTTGTTGGCTTCTGCCATTTTGTGCATGTCTTCTTTCCGTTTGAAAGCGCCACCTTCTTCGTTGTAAGCAGCCAAAATTTCGGCGGCTAATTTCTCAGCAATCGAATGACCATTACGTTTGCGGGCATACTGCACCATGTTTTTTATACTCAATGAAGTTTTCCGTTCGGCACGCACCTCTGTAGGAACTTGGAAATTAGCTCCACCCACGCGGCGGCTTTTTACTTCCACCTGCGGCGTGATGTTCTCAAGCGCTTTTTTCCAAATGTCGAGAGGAGCCTTGTCAGAATCTTTCATCTTCTCGCCGACCAACTCAATGGCTTGGTAAAAAATACCAAAGGCGATACTCTTCTTCCCCTGCAACATCAGGTTGTTGACAAACTGTGTAACAAGCACATCACCGTACTTGGGATCGGGAAGTAGAATCCTCTTTTTAGGCTTCGTTTTTCTCATGTAAAATTATTATTTAAATATTATTATTTTCTATTATTTTTTCTTTGCCGGTGCTGCAGCGCCTGCTTTCGGGCGTTTTGCACCGTAGAGCGAACGGCTTTGTTTGCGACCTTCTACGCCGGAAGTGTCAAGCGCACCGCGTAAAATGTGATAGCGCACACCCGGCAAGTCTTTTACACGACCTCCGCGCACCAACACAATAGAGTGTTCCTGCAGGTTGTGTCCTTCGCCCGGAATGTAGGCGTTCACTTCTTTTAAATTTGTCAGGCGTACACGGGCTACTTTCCGCATAGCCGAATTAGGTTTTTTGGGCGTTGTGGTATATACACGCACACATACGCCGCGACGCTGCGGACAAGCATCCAAAGCGCGCGATTTGCTCTTTTCCACGATTTCCTCGCGACCTTTACGAACAAGTTGTTGAATTGATGGCATAATTTATTATTAATCTTTATATTACATTATTTTTACCGCACAAAGCGGGATGCAAAGGTAGTACTTTTTTTTGATTTACAAACAGGTTTTTAACATTTTTTACTACTTTTGACGAAAATATTTTCAATTTTATGAGTCCAATTATTCAAATTAATGACAAACTGATTAGCGCTGACGTGTTTGAAAAGCGCTTTGCCTGCGATATTACCCAATGCGGCGGTTTGTGTTGTGTGCTTGGCGACAGCGGTGCGCCACTTGAAGAAGCCGAGAAAGCGGTATTGCAGGATGAATACGACAATTTTGTATCGTATATGCAGCTTGCGGGGCGCAAAGCGATTGAACAACAGGGATATGCCGTGATTGACGCCGACGGTGACCTTGTAACGCCGCTCATTGGCGGAAAAGAGTGCGCGTACTCGAATTTTGACGCCGACGGCACATGTTATTGCGCCATTGAACGTGCTTTTCTCGAAAAAAAGACCACGTTCCGCAAGCCGATTTCGTGCTACCTTTATCCTATTCGTATCAAGCAGTTGGGTGAATTTACCGGCTTGAATTACGATGTATGGACTGCCTGCGATTGCGCCCGCAAGAAAGGCGAGCAGGACGCCGTACCGCTGTTCCGCTTTCTAAAAGCTCCTCTCATTGCGCGGTTTGGCGAAGCGTTTTATGAGGAAATGGAGCGGGTGTATGTATCCGATTTCCACTTTTAAATGATGTATTATCTCCGTATTCACATCTCGGTTGATTTGAATTATACGCAAAAAAACTGCCCGCGCATCAGCGCAGGCAGTTTCATTTTTATTATTTTACAAAAATAATATCTTAATATGTAAAGGTTATTTTCTTAATAACAGTATTAGTAGTACCGTCGGTGGCAGACGACACATAAATGGTTTTGCCGTCGGCGCTAACGGCTACACTCCTCACCCAACTCAGTTGAGCATCACCCAGTGCGTCCTCTGCATTTGCCACAGAGATGGCGCTTACCGTTCCATTCGGCGTTACCTTACGAAGTCTGTGCCCATTGGCTTCTCCCACGTAAAAATTTCCGACATCATCTCTGTCTATACCAGTGGGGCGTGAAAACTCGGCATCCAATCCATTACCGTTAGCATATCCTTCATTGCCTCGACCGACAAAACGGTCATAAGAATTATCCGATACCAACAATTTGATAACACCCTCTCTGTTAGAGCCAGCTATATACAAATTTCCGTCTGTACCAAATACCACACCGGTAGGGTAGGAAAGTAGATCACTGTCATTGTCCACCAGTCCTGCATTGAAGCCCTTTCCGGCAACAGTGGTTACCACACCCGCCGGCGTGATTTTACGAATAAAACTGTGACCATAGTCGGATACATACACATTACCTGATGCGTCTACGGCTAATCCTCTTGGACGATCAAAGTATGCACCTTCGCCTGTTCCATCGCCATAACCATTGCCGGTAAACCCTTCATTTTTAGTACCACCTATGCCACCTGCTAAAAGGCTTGTAGAGCCTGTTGATAGAGTCAACTTACGGATACGTTGATTACCCGCATCCGAGATATACAGTACGCCATTAGCTAAAGCCAAGCCGCTTGGTGTGTCAAATTGAGCGGCTGCACCAGTACCTTCGGCATAGCCTTTGGTTCCGCCTGCTATGAGGCTCTTCGCGCCTGCCGATGTAACTTTATAAATGGCAGGATTATCTCCACCATCGGCTACATACAAATCGCCTGTAGCACGATCTAAGGTTAAGCCAGCCGTTCCGATACCGGCAAAACCTTCGGCGAAAACCGATACTTCAATACCGGTGGGATCTGCCTCTTTTGGGGACACCGTTACAACGGCAGTAGCCGTTTTGCTGCCGTCTTCTGTGGTAACCGTAACGGTAGCTGAGCCTATGGCTACTGCTGTTACTTCGCCCGAAGCGCTAACAGTGGCGATTGTGGTAGGTTCGCTTTTCCATGTTACGCTTTTGTTCGTAGCATTTTCGGGGGCTACGGTAGCTACCAACGTTAGCTTGTTGTCTACAGCCAAAGAAAGCGTAGCTTTGCTGAGTGTTACACCGGTTACGGCTACAAGGTCGCCGCTTACGGTTACTACGGCAATAGCCGTTTTACCGCCTGCTGAGGCAGTGATAGTAGCCGATCCTGTGGCTACACCGGTTACCACGCCGTTATCCACGGTGGCAACTCCGTCAGCAGACGAAGTCCATGCTACGTTTTTGTCGGTTGCGTCGGTTGGCGTTACAGTAGCAACGAGTGTTTCCGTTCCTCCTATCGCCAAGCTGAACGTAGCTTTGTTAAGCGTTATGCCTGTTACGGGCACTGTGGTGGCAGGATCGTCTTTACACGATACTGTGGTGGCGCCTATTGCTGTCGCAATTAATAACGCCTGAAAGAAATTTTTTCTACTCATAATAATTTTTTTTAATGGGTTTTCGTTTGATAATAATTTCTTAGGTTTGTTACATAGCAGCATAGAGATGTCTGAATCGGACGCCTCTGAAATACTGCAAAAATACGTAATTGCCTGATTATTAGATAATAGGGGGGGGTGGGTAAAAATGGATAATTAAAAATAGAAAAGGGGGTAAAGGATTTTTGGTTTCCTTTAACGCTCTCACTTATATGTAGTGTACTTTTCACGTTAATAATTATTTTTGCAAAGATAAACAATCTTTTAGAATAAAAAAATAGCATCTTTATGGTATTTTTTAATTTTTAGCATTTTTTTGAAAAACAAAAAATTATAGTGTAATATTAGGCTTAATGGACAAAAATTAGGCTAAAATTCCTATAAATTATTATTTTTATGCCATTTAAAGTATATCAAAGGTTATGAAACAAAAAAGTGCTTTTACTGTAAGAGTTCCAAGGTAAAGAAAAATGGAATAGTAAAAAATATTCAGTTGTACAAATGCCACTCATCTGGCAGTCAATTTTTAGGATGCAACAGGATAAATAATAATCAGTTATGGGAAGAATATGTGGTCGGCAAACAAACATATTCTCAGTTGGCATTCAAATATAACTGTTCGTTAAGAACGATACAGAGAAGGCTTGATAAGCATTCGGTAGTATTAAATAAGCCCATTGTCAGAGATGTAATAGTTTTAATGGATACCACCTATTGGGGCAGAGCTTTCGGAGTAATGTTGTTTAAGGATGCTATAACGAAAGAAAATTTATTGAAGTATTATGCTGTACATGAAACAAATACATTATACAAAGAAGGAGTAAAAACGTTACAGGATAGAGGTTATAACATTGTTGCTATTGTTTGTGATGGTAGGAAAGGATTAATCCGGTCATTCGGAAATATACCTGTTCAGATGTGCCAGTTCCACCAAGCGGCAATCATCAGAAGATATTTGACAAAACGCCCAAAATTGAAAGCCGCACAAGAATTAATGCAAGTAATGGATTTAATGAAGAAAACAGATAAAGAATCATTTGTGGGTGCGTTAGAACTATGGCATGCAAGGTGGAATAATTTTTTAAATGAAAGAAGTACTAATCCAATATCAAAGAAAACTGTTTATACACATAAGAGTTTAAGGAGTGCTTATAGGAGTTTAAATAATAATTTGCATTGGCTTTTTACTTGGTATGATTGTATTGAATTAAATATCCCCAATACAACCAATGCAATAGATGGGCACTTCGCAGATTTGAAAAATAAGTTACGTAATCATAATGGACTCTCTATGAAGAGAAAAATGAAATTTATTGATACGTTTTTTAGTATATGAAAGTACAGCCTAAAAAATGTCCATTAGACGCATATGTCTTTTTTTTAGCCTAATTTTTGTCCATTAAGCCTAATATTAAATATTTTTACTACCTTTGTTCCGGTTTTACAGAGAGTTTTAACGGATTTCGGCTCTTTGAGAAATCAAAATAGGAAAAAATTAGAAGTCCCTTATTAATAAAAGGTATGATTTTAAGAACAGAAAACATTGTAAAACAGTATGCCAGCCATCTTGCGCTGGACGATGTAAGTATCGAAGTTCCGCAGGCAAGCATTTACGGCTTGCTGGGTCCAAACGGAGCGGGAAAAACTACACTCATACGAATTATTAATCAAATTACCGCCCCCGACTCAGGAAAAGTGTTTTTTGACGGACACGAATTGTGCAAAAATGATGTGTATAGCATTGGCTATTTGCCCGAAGAACGCGGACTCTACAAAAAAATGAAAGTGGGCGAACAAGCCATGTATTTTGCACGACTAAAAGGACTGAGTAAAAACGACGCCGAAAAATGTCTGCGAACATGGTTCGAGAAATTTGAAATACTGGCATGGTGGAACAAAAAAGTGGAAGAACTGTCGAAAGGGATGGCGCAGAAAGTGCAATTTATTGTAACAATTCTGCACAAACCCAAACTTCTTATATTCGACGAGCCTTTCAGCGGATTCGACCCGATAAACGTGAATTTGCTGAAAACCGAGATTCTGAATCTTAAAAAAGAAGGTTCTACAATAATCTTTTCCACGCACAATATGTCTTCGGTTGAAGAAACTTGCGACTACATCACGCTTATCAACAAATCGAAGAACGTATTGAGCGGACAAATTGACGAAATTCGACACAATTACGGCGACAATATTTTTGAAATAGATTATCTCGGCGAAACCGAAAAATTAAAGGAAAATCTCGGCGAGAATTATCGCATTTTAAACGACGGCGAACAAAAGTTTTTCCGGAAAATCATAATCAAAGCAACAGCCAAAGAGTCGGGAAACGCTTTGCTGGCGCGTATCATAAAAGATGTTGAAATTGTAAACTTCAACCAAATTATTCCGAGTATGAACGACATTTTTATTAAACTTGTGGAGGCAGACAAATGAAAAAAATATTACTTGTTATCGAACGTGAATTTATAACCCGCGTAAAGAAAAAATCGTTTATCATATTGACACTTTTAGTGCCGCTTTTGTTTGCAGGATTAATGCTTGTGCCTACGTTTATTTTGCAAATAAAAAGCGACGACGACAAAACAATTGCCGTACTCGACCATTCGGGATTGATTGCAAAAGACCTGATAAACGTAGGAACAATAAAATTTGTGAACGAAACAGCGTCCGTCGATTTACTGAAAAACAGCTTGACGGAAGGCAACAATTACGCCCTGCTGTACATCGAAAAAGGCGACGGCAACACCATCGGAGACATCACAATATATTCTGAAAACGCCATCGGAATGGACATATTAAACATCGTTACATCACAAATAAGGTCGCTGGCAGTGCAGCTCAATTTCAAAAAATATGATATTCCCGCCGAACAAATCGCACAAATATTATATCCCCATCTACACATCAAAACAATTCGTTTAGACGAACAAGGCGTCGAAAAAGAAAGCAATACCATCGTGTTGACAGGGCTTTCCATAATTTGCGGAATATTGATTTTACTTATTATTACGATATTCGGGGTTCAAATTATGCGGGGCGTAATAGAAGAAAAATCAAGCAGAATTGTTGAAATCATAATATCGTCGATACGACCTGTGGAATTGATGCTTGGAAAAATTATCGGTGTCGCATTAGTGGTGCTTACCCAAATTGTGATATGGATAATTTTTTTCGGAGCAATACTACTTATTGCACAAAGTCAATTTCCGGATATAATTCATCAAATTCAAAGTTATACACAGGATGTTGCAGTTGTAAAAATGATTATTTGTTTCGTTTTATATTTAATTTTCGGATATTTGCTTTATGCCTCTATGTATGCAATAGTAGGTTCAGCAGCAGATAACGAGATGGATACACAACAATTACAACTAATAATAACATTACCTTTGATAATTGGCTGTTTGATAATGAATAATGTAGTTATACAACCCGACAGTCCGCTTGCCTTTTGGAGTTCGATGATTCCATTTATCTCGCCAATGGTTATGCTTACGCGTATTCCGTTTGGCGTTCCGGTGTGGGAAATAATACTTTCATTGACGCTGTTAATTGCCACATTTATATTATTTACATGGATTGCAGCGCGTATATATCGGGTAGGAATTTTGATGTACGGCAAAAAAGCTACGCTGAAAGAATTAATAAAGTGGCTAAAGTATAAACAATAAAAATTTCAGGGCTAATTTTCGGATATACTTTCTGCTTGCATCAAAATGTGCTGTCTATAAAATATTACAACAAAATATCATTCAATAAACCCGAAGCGGTTTGTTTCATTCCTGCGCCTGCGCCTTGGATTCGCATACCGTTGGGGTAAAAATCGCTGTAAAGAATCATTACATTGTCGCAGTCTTTCGATGAAGCAAACGGATGTGTGTTTTCAAATTCCTGCAATCCGGCTTTGATAATGCCGTTTTCTATTTCGATGCAATATGCCAATTTTTTGCCTGCTTTTGCGGTCTTTTCGTATAATTCTTTAAAATAAGGTTCGTTTTTCTCTACGGCTTTGTAAAAATCGTCCACCGAGCCGATTAAACAATCTTCGGGAAGAAACGGATAGGTTTCCACGTCGGTAAGGTTGATGCCCATACCTATTTCGCGACCTAAAATAAGCGCTTTGCGCATCAAGTCAAGCCCTTTGAGGTCGGTGCGCGGGTCGGGTTCGGTGTAGCCTTCCTGTTGTTCAAAGCGAATGACGGAAGCAAAGGGTTCCGTACCGTTGTATGTATTGAACAAATAGTTGAGCGACCCCGACAGTGTAGCCTCAATTTTATGAATAACATCGCCGCTGTTCAGTATCTGCCTGATAGTTGAAATAATGGGCAATGCCGCGCCCACATTGGCTTCGTAGCGGAACGGAACGCCTTCTTTTTTTGCCGTCGCATGTACGCCTTTGTAATATTCAATGTCAAGTGAGTTGGCGATTTTATTACAGGTTACAATACCTATTTTTTCCGATAAAATTTGTTGGTATAGCGCCGATATTTGCAAATCGGACGTGCAATCTACAAATAGCCGGTTTTGGTGCGACAGCGATGCGATTTTTTCAATAAAGTCCAGCGACTTGTAGGTAGGTTTTCCTCCTTTTGTCAACGTGGCATTAATGGTTGAAAGACTTAACCCTGACGTGTCGAATAACATTTTCGTACTGTTGCAAATGCCGATGATGTTAATGTCCACGCCAATGTTTTTCGACAACACGGCGCGTCGTTCTTCAATCATTTCGACGAGGCTTTTCCCGACGTTTCCATAACCTGCAATGAACAGGTTGATTTGTTTCTTCGATGCGGTGAAAAATTCATCGTGAATGGCTTGCACCGCTTGGTTGAAATCTTCGGTTCGCACAATAGCCGACACGTTTTTTTCCGACGAACCTTGTGCAATAGCGCGAATACTGATGCCTTTGTTGCCGATGGCTTCAAACATGCGCCCGCCTGCGCCCGCTTGGTTTTTCATGTCATTGCCCACGAGGCTGATGATGGAAAATCCTTTTTCGACTTTCAGCGGTTCTATTTTGTTGAGTGATATTTCGTAGGCAAACAATTCATCTACGGCTTGCTTTGCTTTGTCGGCGTTGTGTTCGTCAATAGCTACGAGCATGGTGTGTACCGACGACGCTTGCGTGATGAGGATGATGTTGATTTCGTTTTTTGAAAGTATGTCGAACAGGCGGCTTGTGTAACCCGGAAGCACCATGCCGCTGCCTTCCATAGCAAGTATGGCGATGCGTCCGCTGCCCGAAATGCCTTTGATTTTATTGAAATCTTCGGGTGGATTTTTTTCAATCACCGTTCCGGGATTTTCGGGTTCGAAAGTATTTTTCACATAGATAGGAATACCTTTTTCGATGACAGGCTGTATGGTGGGCGGATAAACCACTTTTGCTCCGAAGTGCGACAATTCCAGCGCTTCTTTGTATGAAATATGTTCAATGGTTTGCGTGTCGCTTACCACGCGTGGGTCAGCAGTCATCATGCCATTGACGTCCGTCCATATTTCGAGCGCCCGCGCTTCGAGGCTCACGGCGGTAAGCGACGCCGTATAGTCGCTTCCGCCGCGTCCGAGCGTAGTGGTGCGGTTGGTGTCGTCCGATGCAATAAAACCGGGTACGATATATAACTTACAGTTGTTTCCGGCGAAATATTTTTTGATGTTTTTATCGGTTTCTTCTTTTTTTACGATGTTTTGACCTTGCCGGTATTCGGTTTTAATAAGTTTGCGTGCATCCGCCCATTTGCATGACATTCCGATAGACGAAAATTTTTCGGCAATAATGGTGGTCGAAAATAATTCTCCGAAACTCATTATTAAATCCATCGTGGAATGACTGATTTCTTTGATAAGGAAAATACCTTTGTAAATCCCTTTCAGTTCGTCGAACAGCGCCGCGATTTTATTTGTAAGCCCTTCCCTGAAATCGGGCGCTATAAGTTCATTCACTAATGTAAGATGCCTTTGCGCGAGTTCAGTCAATACTTTTTCGTACTCTTTGTTGCCGCTTTTAGCTAATTGTCCGATGTGGATTAAAGCATCGGTGCAGCCTCCTATTGCCGAAGCTACCACAACGGTTTTGTCGTGGTTGAGCGCAGCCTTTACAATGTTCACGACACTGTTGATGTTGTCGGCATTGGCTACCGATGTTCCGCCGAATTTTAATACTTGCATAACTTTTGTTTATCTGTTTTTTTAATTGTTTATCATGTTTACCATTTACCTTTCAAGACGTTTTTCAGTTGGTTGTGTTCCAGCAAAAATCCATCATGCCCGAATGTGGATGAAATAATGTGTAATTCGGCATGGGGGACGTGTGCGGCGACGGTTTCCATTTCGCATACAGGAAACAATACATCGCTGTCGATAGCTATACACAAGGTTTTTGCCGTAATTTGCGATAACGCTTTTGCCACGCCGCCGCGTCCGCGCCCTACGTTGTGCGTATCAAGCCCTAACGTCAGGTAGTAATAGGAATAGGCATTGAAGCGTTTCGACAGCTTTTCTCCCTGATAGCGTTGATACGAGCAAGCCCGCTGAGCCAGAAAGCAGTCGTCGTCGTGTTCCGATTGTGTCGCCTCGTAGCCGGAATACGAACGGTAGGTGAGCAAAGCGATGGAACGTGCACATTCCAGCCCTTTTTTGCCGCCGTCGGCAGAGGCTTGCGCCGCAAAACTTGCGTCGGCATTGAGCGCCATGCGTTGCGATTCGTTGAACGCCGTAGCCCACGCGCTTACTCGCGCATTGCAGCAAATGAGGCACAAATTTTTGATGAGCGGCGGGTTTGAGATAGCCCATTCCACCGCCTGAAATCCGCCGCTTGAGCCGCCGATAAGCAGGTCGATTTGCACGATGCCCAAATGCGTGCGGAGCAATTCATGCGCCTGCACCATGTCGCGGATAGACGTCAGCGGAAAATCAAGCAAATAAGGCTTTCCGGCGGCAGGATTCACGGAATGTGGTCCCGTAGTCCCGTAGCACGACGTGAGGATGTTGGCGCACACGATAAAATATTTTTCCGTATCGAAATACTTACCTGCGCCCACCAGCGTATCCCACCATTCTTCGGGATTGGCGTTTGCCGTCAGGGCATGGCAAATCCACACGACTTTTTTATTTTCAATAGCCGTGCTGCTGGTATAGTAACATATTTCCAATTCGGGCAATACGCCGCCGCCCTCCAGCATAAAAGATTCCTTATGACGAAAAATTTGCTTAATCATTTGGACGGCAAAGATAATGAAAAAATGTCGAATTAGAAATAAAAGCCCGCCAAGCCTTTCATAAAGTGATTAAGAAAGCTCGCTGCCTTCATTACGGAATAAACGGATATTGGTATTTTACCTTTACCCCCATAATATCGCCGGCAGCCGCCGCAATAGGCTCTACTACATATAAACGGCAATGCACCGTATCGGCAACTACATTATCGTCAATGCCGCGTTGGACAGCAATTCAGATTACATACCCATGACCGGATTGCGGGATGTTTCCGCATCGTCGCGGAAGCGTAAAACACCCTTGCGGGGCATTTCCCCCAAAGGGGGGAAGCAGGAAAGTATGTAAGGGGATATGTAAAGGTGTATAAGGAAACTTATATGCGGTGTGCTGTACAAAGATACGGCTTTTCCCCTTACCATGCAAGGGATTGGCGTAATAGTTATCAAGAAGTTTTGCACAAGGCTCATCGCTATAAAATATTATTTAACGGTACAAAGTTAAAAATAATAATTGAAAAACTTATACTTATCGGTATATTTTTCACAAAAAAGAGTTCGCTGCAAGGGGTAACACTTTGTTGTTTTCCGAATTTTTACTAACTTTCGGAAAATTATGGAATGATTATTGATAGTAAAACTATATGATAAAAAATATTTTGACTGTATTATTTATGAACGGAATTTTTATGTCGTGCCACCACACCAATCCCTTTTTTACGGAATGGACAACCCCTTACGGCGTCCCGCCTTTTGATGAAATAAAGAACGAACATTTCATCCCCGCTTTCGATGCAGGCATTGCGCAGCTGCAAGCCGATATTCGCCGCATCGCGGAAAGCGGCGACGAGCCTACGTTTGAAAACACCATCGAAGCGATGGACTGCGCCGGTGCGCTGCTCAGTAAAACGGCAGGCGTTTTTTTCAACGTCCTTAACTCCGATTCGGACGATGAGCGCGAAGCCATTGCCGAAGCGGTGTCGCCGAAACTTGCAAAAAGTTCCGACGATATTTACTTGAACGCACAGCTTTTTGCCCGCGTGAAAGCGGTGTATGCGCAAAAAGACAAGCTGGCGCTTGACGCCGAAGCGGCAAGCCTGCTCGAAAAAACGTACAAAGAATTTGTGCGCAACGGTACGAACCTCGATGCCGGCGGACAGGCGGAACTGCGTAAACTCAATGAAGAACTGTCGTTGCTGGGCGTAAAGTATGGACAAAACGTGCTGGCGGATAATACGCTTTTTTACATCACGGCAGACAGCGAGGCTGACCTGTCGGGGCTTCCGGCAGGCGTCGTGCAGGCTGCCGCCGCCGAAGCCGAAGCGCGCGGGCTGGGCGGCAAATGGGTGTTTACGCTCGACGCGCCCAGCCGTATTCCGTTGCTGCAATATGCCGACAACCGCGCGTTGCGTGAAAAAATGTTGAAAGGATATGCCCAAAAAGGGAACAATGCGAACGCCCACAACAACCAAGAAACGGTGCAGCGCATTGCGTCGCTCGAATACCGGCGGGCAAAGCTGCTCGGATATGCCGACTATGCTTCGTTTGCGCTCGAAAACCGTATGGCTAAAACGCCTGCCGCCGTGAATGATTTTTTAGGAAAATTATGGCAACCGGCGCAAAAAGTAGCCGCCAAAGAATTAGCCGCATTGCAGGAAATTGCCCGCGACGCGGGACAAACGGAACGTATTGAACCGTGGGATTGGTGGTACTACACCGAAAAACTGCGCAAAGCGAAATTCGACCTCGACGAATCGCAAATCCGTCCTTATTTCAAACTCGAAAACGTGCGCGACGGCGCGTTTATGGTTGCCAACAAACTTTACGGTATTACGTTTGAAGCGGTCGCGCTGCCGGTGTTCAATCCCGAAGCGGACGCTTACTTGGTGAAAGACGCCGACGGCAGCGAACTGGGGATTTATTATACCGACTATTTCCCGCGCCCCGGCAAGCACGCAGGCGCATGGATGAACAATATCCGCGAACAGTACGGCGCGGTGCGTCCGGTGATTGTGAACATCTGTAATTTTACGAAACCTACGGCAGACGCGCCGTCGCTGCTTACTATCGACGAGGTTGAAACGCTGTTTCACGAATTGGGACATGCCATCCACGGACTATTGTCGCAATGCCGCTACCAATCGGTTTCGGGAACAAACGTGCTGCGCGATTTTGTGGAACTGCCGTCGCAAATCAATGAAAACTGGGCGATGCACCCCGATGTGCTGAAACTCTATGCCCGCCACTACGAGAGCGGCGAAGCGATTCCCGATGCGTTAATAGAAAAAATAGTACGAAGTAAGAAATTCAATCAAGGCTTTGCTACCTGCGAGTTTTTGGCAGCCGCCATGCTCGACATGGATTGGTACACGTTGCAGACCGCCGACTACCAAGACGTCGAAGCATTTGAAAAAGCATCCATGGACAGGATTCGCCTGACGGAGGCTATTATCCCCCGCTACCGCAGCACGTATTTTACGCATGTGTTCGGCGGCGGATATGCGGCAGGCTACTACAGCTATATTTGGGCTGAGGTGCTCGACGCCGACGCTTTCCAAACATTCCTTGAAACCGGCAACGTGTTTGACCCTGCTACGGCGCAGTCGTTTCGTAAAAACATACTCGAAAAAGGCGGCAGCGAAGACCCGATGAAGCTCTATATCCGGTTCCGGGGCAAGCAACCCGACATAAAATCGCTGATGGAATGTAGGGGATTGCAATAATCGGCATAACCAATCTCGGCGGAATCCGTTGTTTATTGTGTACATATTAATTTTTATTAGGATTTATTTATGATGACATTAAAGAATGTGAAACTTCTACACAAAAACACGCATGTAGGCATACTGATACTACGGCTGTCCATCGGGATACTGATGTTGTTGCATGGCATACACAAGTTGCTGCATGGGGTAGGTTTTATAGCGCAAATGGTAGCCGGCGCGCATCTGCCGCCGTTTTTCGTTTACGGCGTATATGTCGGCGAAGTGATTGCCCCGCTCTTACTTATTGTGGGCTATAAGACACGCATTGCCGCTTTAATATACGCGTTCAACTGTTTGGTTGCCGCTTTGCTGGCGCACTGGGGCAGCCTCTTCGCGCTTTCGGAACAAGGCGGATGGAACGTGGAATTGCTCGGATTATATTTCTTTGGAGCGGTAGCGCTTGTATTTACAGGCGGCGGGAAATATGCGTGCAGCAGCAAATCGATTTTTGATTAAAAACCGATTTGGGAATCGTTTAATTAGAACTGCGTATTTTTATTCCATTGCACGAAAGCGACCGGCTTTCCGGCGCTGTCGTACCAAATGGTGAGGCGTTCCTCGCCTTCGTCGCTGACGGTGCGGGTTTCGGAAGCGTCCCATGTCAGCTCTTCTATCCGAATATTTTCGCTGGCAGGGAAGTGATTCAACAGTTCGACCCTGAATTCAGGCAATCCGTCGGTGCTGAACGTGTCGCGATACAAAGGTTCGCCTAATTCGAGCAAGGCGGCGGACAAGTGGAAGGTCATAAAGTTTTTCTCCTCGAAAGGGTCGAAATCTTTTTCACGGACGATTTCACAAATGCTTCCTTGAAAGATAGAGCTGCCGCGGATTTCCTTTTCGTCGCCGAACAGGGGTTTGCTTGTAAAGTCGAACGCGAAACGGCAGACGCCGCACAACGTGTCGCCGGTGGAATAGTGCGTGCGGTTGAGTTGCAGGTGTTGCTGCCGGGTTGTATAGCTGATTTCGAGCGGCTCGAACGGAATGGCGCATGCCGCGGCGAGGAACTTGCCGTCGTGGATTTTTACGGTTACGTCTTCACAATAGGCGGGCAGCGCGACGAAGACGAGGTACAGCGTATCGTTGTCTGTGTACACGTGGCATTTTTGCCAGCGCTGTCCTTCGTCAAGCGTACATTCGGTGGACATATCGCTGCACGTGAGGCTGCCGTCAACGCGCATATTCTGCCACTCGTTCTTACCGTGGCAGGATAGCAGCGTGCTTGCAAGCAGTGCGATGATGATTTTTCTGTGTTTCATTTATTTTTATTTTCGATTAACTTCCATTTCTCCTGAATATTTTCCTCTCCATCGAAATAGTTTACTTTAGAATCCTTATTGAATATCTCGTTGGTTGAGGCAGGGTCGATGAATACTTTGTTTGTGTCGGGATATTCACATACATCGAATCCGATAAACGTTCTTATATCCAGATAAACACAAGGCTCTGTTGTATGATTATACAGTTGATGCGCTCCTGTTGCGCCCTTCTCAAAGAATATCAAATCTCCGCTGTCAACCGTTTCTAATCCCTCCGGAGTTCTGAGAGTTGCCGAACCGGAAATTATCATAAACAATTCCTCTGCATATCTGTGAAAATGATATGCCGGACAGTATTGACCCGGATTAAGTTGTCGCAAATCAAAGTTTAGATTTTGAGGTTCTAACCCTTTTTTTACCCTTGAAACATCCGTGTATATTCTGAATTTGTCTATCTTACCCGGGTCTTCTTTAAACTCTCTTTTGTTCGATTTTAAAACGGTTGCCATTTATATATTTATTTTACGTTCTGCAAAGATACGCTTTTTTTGTTTTCGCTGTGCTGTTTGCGCAGGTACAACCTGAGAGGATAGAGCGAACGAGATAGAATCTCGTCCGAACGGGGGGTTCTACCTGCGTTATTTATTTCTTTTTTCATTGTCTTTGAATCATATCAATCATTCCAATCACATTAAAATCACAGTTCCGACAAGCGCCTTATTCGGTAACTTGCCCAAAAGCATGTCGTTTGATAATATCCACAAATTGGTCGCTGGCAAACATTTGAATGTTGGTTTGCAAATACCATTTTCCGTCTTCGCAAAACAATTCGC
>JAITPN010000042.1 GCA_031289415.1 Prevotellaceae bacterium
CCCCACCCCCCCCCCCCCCCCCCCCCCCGCGGCGGCCGGCCGCAGAATCGCCTAAAAATCTTTTACTTACCGGAGCGCTTCCGGCAGCAGGTAAAAGGATATATAGGTCGTCGTACATATTCTAAATGTGGCATTATTTGCGTACAAAGGTAGAAACAATTTTTTAAACGGCAAAAAAAAGTGAAGAGAAGTGAAGAGTTAAGCGTGAAGTGTAAAGTGTGAAGCGTTTTGTTGTCCTGTTCTTTACACAAAAAAAGTGAAGGGTGAAGCGTTAAGTGTGAAGCGTTTTGTTGTCCTGTTCTTTACACTTAACTCTTAACTCTTAACCCTTCACCCTTTACTCTTAACACTTAACTCTTAACACTTAACTCTTCACCCCCCAAAGAGGCAGCAAGCCATGAGGGCGGCGGTTTCGACGCGGAGGCGGACGTCGCCGAGCGTAACGGCGGTGAAGCCGTGTTGGAGGGCGGCGGCTATTTCGTCAGGCGAAAAGTCGCCTTCGGGTCCGATGAGGATTACGGCGTCGCGGCAGTCGGCGAGCGCCGCCGTCAGAGGCGCTTTGGTTGCGGGTTCGCAATGCGCGATGAGTTTACGTCCGCCGAACGTTTGTTCTACAAAGCCGGCGACGGACGTCAGGGGGTGCAGCTGCGGCAGTTGCGCGCGGAGCGACTGTTTCATGGCGGCTATCAATACCCTTTCGGCTCGTTCGCGTTTCAGCGTGCGGCGTTCCGAGTGGTCGCCGTAGAGTGGCGTGATTTCTTCCACGCCTATTTCGGTCGCTTTTTCGAGCATCCATTCGTAGCGTTCCATGTTTTTCGTAAGCGCTACCGCCAGATGCAGGCGGCGGTGGCGTTTGCCGTAGTCGCGGACTGTGTCCGTGATGCGCACTTTGCACGCTTTGGGGTTGGCGTCGGCAATGCGCGTCGTATAGAGCGTGCCGCGCCCGTCGGCGAGGTGCACCGTGTCGCCTTCCGCAAGCCGCAAGACGCGCGCGCAGTGTTTCGATTCTTCTTCGTTGAGCGTATGTTCTGCGCCCGCCACGTCGGGGGTATAAAAGAGATGCACCGCCGTTTAGAGTTTTAGGCTGAGCGCGTTGTCGTAAATGTCTTTGAAATCGTTGACGAAGCCGAACGAGAGGTCGTCAATGCGGAGTTCGCCTTTCGTAACGTGTCCGAGCGTCGTAACCGGCACTTGCTGGGTTTGCATGTAGTTGAGGAACGCCGGTTCTTTTTCGGGCGATACGGATACGACGATGCGTCCTTGCGCTTCGCCGAAAAGAAAGGCGTCGGTGCGGATTTCGGCGTCGGTCGTAATGTCGAATCCTACGTTGTTGGGCATTGCCGATTCGAGCAGCGTGATGAACAGTCCGCCGTCCGACACGTCGTGCGCGCTGACGAGCAAGCGTTGCCTGATAGCGCCCAGCACGGCATGTTGCAGCGCAAGTTCTTCGTCGAGGTTGAAGTAGGGGGCGGGCGCGGCTTTCACGCCGTGGTAGCGGTAGAGGTATTCCGACGAGGCAATGTCTTCGTGCGAAGCGCCGAGGAGGTATATCATGTCGCCTTTTTCGCGGAACGCCAACGTGGTTTGGTGCGCTTTGTCGGCAAGTACGCCGAGCATGCCGATGACGGGCGTGGGCGCAACGGCTTCGGTTTTTCCTTTTATTTCGGATTGGTTGTAGAAGCTGACGTTGCCGCCTGTAACCGGCGTACCGAAGCGTTCGCAGGCGCGGCTCATGCCTTTGATGGCGTGTACAAATTGCCAGTATACTTCGGGTTGGTAGGGGTTGCCGAAGTTGAGGCAGTTGGTGATGGCGCAAGGCTCGGCGCCGGAACATACTACGTTGCGCGCGCTTTCGGCTACGGCAATCATCGTGCCGGTTTCGGGGTCGGCTTTCACGTAGCGGCTGTTGCAGTCGGTGCATACGGCAAGCGCTTTGTCCGTACCTTTAATATTAACGACGCCTGCGTCGGACGGACGGTTGGTGCTCATGTTCACCGTGCGCACCATCGAGTCGTACTGTTCATATACCCACCGTTTGCTTGCGATGTTGGGGCTGGCGGTCAGCGCCAACGCTACGGCTTTGAGGTCGGCGGGTTGCGGTACGGTTTTTATGTCGAATTTCCGGTATTCTTTATAATAAGCGGGTTCGGTGTATTCGCGGTCGTACTGCGGAGCGCCGCCGCCAAGCACCAGCACCGACGCAGGCACTACAGCGGTAAGCGAGCCGTTGTAGTAAAATTCGAGTTTGTCGTCGTCAATCACTTCGCCGATAATCCGGCAGGCGAGGTCCCATTTTTTGAAGATTTGTTCGACGGAGGCTTCTTTGCCTTTTTCTACTACCACCAGCATCCGCTCTTGCGATTCGGATAGCAGGATTTCCCATGCTTCCATGTTTTGTTGGCGCATGGGTACTTTTTCTAAGTCGATGCGCATGCCGCATTTGCCGCGTTCGCTCATTTCGCTTGTAGAGCATATAATGCCTGCCGCGCCCATGTCTTGCATTCCTACCACAGCGCCGCTTCGTATCAGTTCGAGCGAGGCTTCGAGGAGTAGTTTTTCCATGAAAGGGTCGCCCACTTGAATGGAGGGAATGTCGTTCGACGAGTCTTCGGTAATGTTCGCCGAGGCAAACGATGCGCCGTGTATGCCGTCTTTTCCGGTAGACGAGCCTACGATATATACAGGGTTTCCGGCGCCAGCCGCCGTTGCCGAAATGGTTTCGCCTATGCGCACCAGCCCTACCGACATGGCGTTGACCAGCGGATTGACGTGGTAACATTCGTCGAAATAGACTTCGCCGCCTACCACCGGTACGCCAAAGCAGTTGCCGTAGTGGCTGATGCCTTTGACTACGCCGCGGAGCAGGAATTTGGTGCGTTCGTCGTCGGGGTTGCCGAACCGCAACGAGTTGAGCTGGGCAATGGGGCGCGCGCCCATCGTGAAGATGTCGCGGTTGATGCCTCCCACGCCTGTGGCAGCGCCTTGTACCGGTTCAACGGCGCAAGGGTGGTTGTGCGATTCTATTTTAAATGCACATGCCCAACCGTCGCCAATGTCTACCAGTCCGGCGTTTTCTTCGCCGGCTTCGGCTAAAATGTGTTTGCCTTTTTTCGGCAATGTTTTCAACCATTTGACAGAGTTTTTGTATGAAGCATGTTCGCTCCACATGGCTGAAAAAATACTGAGTTCCGTGAAATTCGGTTCGCGTCCGAGAATTTCTTTTATTTTGTCAAATTCGTCGGGCAGCAGCCCCAGTTCTTTTGCTGTGTTGTAATTTACTGCCTGCATAAATTATTCTTTATTTTCTTTAGCGTCATTTTCTTTTTCTACATCTTCGAAGTCAAGCATATCGTATGCTTGTAGGAGGTTGTACCACTCGGCAATTTTCTTTATATGCGAAATATATACGCGGCTGCGGTCGTAGTTGGGCAGCACGGAGGTCATAAATTCCCGCAAGGTCGCTTCGTCCGACTTGTGGTTTACGGCAGGCGCCCCGTTGTATATTTCTTTAATTTTGCGCAGCACGTCTTTCAACGCTACGTCGTCGTCGTCGGTGTAGATGGCTACATCGGCAAGCTCGGTGATGCGCGTGTTACCACTGGCGTTCATGCGCTTTTTACTGACGAGTGATTCGACAATCACGCCGTTTCGCCCTTGCGATACCAGCGTAAATAAACCCGGATACCCGGAAATAGATAATACTTTTTGTAAATCGGTCTTCATAATGTCTTTAGAATATGTTGATGTACGGTTATTACTTGCGGCAGTACCGCTTGTTCGTTGTCATTCATGATAATAAAATTTGCTTTTCCGTTTCGTTGTTCGTCGTTCCATTGTTGTTTCATACGGTTTTTCACTTCTTGTTCCGTGGCGTTGTCGCGCTGCATGGCGCGCGTAATGCGCAAGGGTTCGGGCGCGGTTACGGCAATGGTATAATCCATCTTTTTGTCTGAGCCGCTTTCAAATAAGATGGCGGCTTCAAGCACCACGTACGGCGAGGGCTGCTGTTGCGCCCATTGCTCAAACTGTAGCATAACCTTCGGATGCGTGAGGGCGTTCACTTTTTGCATCAGTGTGTCGTTGGCAAAAATGAGCGACGCCATGCGTTTCCGTTGTAAATGTCCGTCCTTGTAAATATCGCCGCCCAGCAAATCAATTAATGTATGGCGTAAACCGGTATCGGCGTCGTAAAGCGCTTTAACCGCCTCGTCGGCATAAAATACCGATATGCCCAATGTCGCAAAAATATGCGCTATAAGGGTTTTACCACTGCCAATGCCGCCGCTTAATCCTACAGTTATCATGCTTCACTTCGTGTCAAACAACAATGTTTTTGTTATAATATGCTCTACTTTTATCCCTTCGTTATTCACGGCTTCTGTGAGGGACGACTGTATGTCGCTTACCGGAATGTTGTATTTCGTTGTATCCGTAGCCGACAAACGAAGTTTCACCCGCTTGATGTCAATCGTAAGTTGCGAGTCGCTTCTGTGCCGCAGGATATGAAAACCACTTGCCTTGACGCTTACCTTGACAGGATTCTCGGCACAGATAGTCGGCATTTCGTACGTGCTGCTGTACACGCAAAGCTTATAGGATAACTGATAGGGATATTCCTTCGATAATCTGTTGATAAGCCACGCGAAAGTAGCCGCCAACACAAAAAGAAGAAAAATCAACGTTTTCCGGTTCGTTAGTTTATTTAGCAGGCGTAGCATCCGACATGTCTTTCAATATCGTTGACTTGTCAAAGCGCAATTTTACGTTTTGGTCAACTTCAACCAACGCATAGTTGTCTTTGATTTCTACGATAACGCCATAAATGCCGCCCGATGTAACCACTTTGTCGCCTTTCTGCAACGCTTCGCGGAATTTGCGCAATTCCTTTTGTCGTTTTTGTTGTGGGCGAATCATAAAAAAATACATCACCACAAAAATTAGCGCCATCATAATGAATAGCGACTTACCTCCGCCGCTTTTTGCTACGGCTTCTCCTCCTTGTTCTTGCAAGAATACAAATAATGTTCTCATACTGAAATTGGTTTTAAAATACGTTTTTTAATTTTAGTCTCTTCTATTAGTCCCCGTCCATTCTTTTTAATCGTGCCATCGCTTATAAGATGCTGAATTACCTTATCAAGCACGCCGTTTATAAAAATGTGGCTATGGGGCGTACTGTAATATTTTGCAATCTCCACATATTCATTAATGGTTACTTTAATAGGAATACTGGGGAAAGCTGTCGCTTCGGAAATGCCCAACACAATGAGTATGACGTCAGCCCATGCAATGCGGTCTGACTCCCAGTTCTGTATAAATTGGTTGGCAATTAGCGAATAATGTTTAAAGTTTTTGAGGGCGTCGTGCAATAAATCAAAGGCAAATGATTCGTCATCTTCGGCGTAATACATGGGCATCAGGATGGTGTCGGCATAGCGTTTCCGCTGAAAACCGTTGAGCGTACGAATAATAGCGGAAAGCACAAACCCTATATCGTCTGTAAAATAGGTGTTCATGTCTTCCAAGATGCTTTCAATCGTCTTATTGTCTTCAAATTCGTAGGTGAAAAAGTCGTCCAACACCTGCAAATCGGCGAAGTATGTATCATTGGAAGAGGACATATATTCCTTATAATAATCACGCTCAATCATGGCGGAATAAAGTTGCCTAACCGCATCGGAATGTTCGCGCCAATTCAAATGATGCTTTTCGTTGTACTGCGTCAAGGTTGTGCTTGCCCGCAAGTTTGCAACGGCTTTGTTCTTGATGAATTTCAGGTTCGGGTTCGCTTCCGCCTCAGTGGGTTTAAACTTCCGAAGTCCGATTTCCGTCCGTTCTTCGGCATAGTCGGCTACAGCTACAACCGACGAAAGCAGAAAATGATACAGGTCATAAGTCTTTTCCAATCCTGTTCTCATATCCTTTTCGGCATGCAGTAACGAATCGTTATCTGAATAGACATAGCTAAACAAAATTTTAAAAGCCTTTATACGTAAAAAACGACGAGTTAACATAAATCTTTATTGATAGTTCAAAAAACAAATTCGCACAAAGATAGTTTTTTTTGACGTATAAAACACGAATAAATGATAATTTATTTTACTTTTGCATCTTGAAATTAATTAAAAAATATGGTTATGATGGATGATTTTGACCAAAGCGATTATTCAGAACATGCTGGAGATGAAGTTTTTTCAAGACCGATTAGGGCAGGGAAAAGAACTTATTTTTTTGATGTGAAAGCCACAAAAAACAATGATTTGTATCTTACGATTACAGAAAGCAAGCGCCGCATAGACAGAGATGGGCATTTCGTGTTTGAAAAGCATAAGATATTCCTGTACAAAGAAGATTTTGAAAAGTTTACCGAAGGGTTAAATGAAGTAGTGGATTACGTGAAGACACACGTCCCCGACTTTTCGCAAAAAGCCGGACAGGCTGACGGCTTTGATATGGCGGAAGATATAGGCTAAAACTACCCGAAAATTTCTTTTTTCGCCGCTTTAAGGGTGTTCTTCAGTAAAGACACGCGGGTCATGGGACCTACACCGCCCGGAACAGGTGTAATGTAGCGGCATTTCAGCGACACCTCGTCGAATTTCACATCCCCTACGAGGCGGAATTTGTTTTCCGTACCTGTCGGGATGCGGGTGATGCCCACGTCGATGACTACCGCACCTTCGCGCACCATGTCGGCGGTAAGAAATTCGGGTTTGCCAAGCGCGGCAATAATAATGTCGGCTTGCAAACATAACGATTTTAAGTCGCGCGTACGGCTGTGGCACAAAGTTACCGTGCAATCGCCGGGTGTAGCTTTTAGCGCTAAGAGGTTGGCTATCGGTTTGCCCACAATGTTGCTGCGCCCGATAACCACGCAGTGTTTGCCTGCCGTTTCGATATTATAGTGCGCCAATAATTCCACAATGCCGTCGGGCGTTGCCGACACGTAGCTCGGAAGTCCGGTAACCATGCGCCCTACGTTCAGCGGATGAAAGCCGTCCACATCTTTTGCAGGAGCTATGGCTTCAATAATTTGCTGCTCGTTGATATGGCGGGGCAGCGGCAGTTGCACAATCAAGCCGTCGATGTCGTCGTTGCGGTTTATCTCATCCACTTTTTGCAGTAATTCGTCGGCGCTGATGGCGGCGGACATGCGAATCACGGTGGAGTTCATGCCTACTTCGCGGCAGTCGCGCTCTTTGCTGTTGACGTAGGTTTCGCTTGCGCCGTCGTTACCTACAAGAATAGCGGCAAGGTGCGGCGTTTTTCCGCCGTTGTCCTTAATGTGTTGCACGGCTTGTGCAATTTCTTTTTTCAGCGCTGCCGCTGTGGCTTTTCCGTCAAGTATAGTCATATTATATAATGTATGTTTTTTATCCTTGTATTCCCCGCATGGCGTTTACAGCGCCCATGATGTTCTTCCCGCCTCCGCTGAGGTTTTTCATCATTTTGTGCATATTGTCAAATTGTTTCATCAGCCGGTTGACTTCGACAATGGTTGTGCCGCTGCCCGTCGCCACGCGTTTGCGCCTGTTGCCGTTGAAGATGGCAGGGTTGTTGCGCTCTTCGGGAGTCATTGACTGGATAATGGCTTCGATGCTTTGGAACGAATCGTTGTCAATGTCCATATCTTTAAGCGACTTACTTACGCCGGGTATCATGGAAACCAAATCTTTCAGGTTGCCCATTTTTTTGATTTGCTGAAGCTGTTTATAAAAATCGTCGAACGTAAGCTGATTTTTAGCTATTTTCCGCTGTATTCTGAGCGCTTCTTCTTCGTCAAGATGCTCCTGCGCTTTTTCCACGAGGCTCACAATGTCGCCCATGCCGAGGATGCGGTCAGCCATGCGTTCGGGGTGGAACACGTCCAAAGCCTCAGGCTTTTCGCCCGACCCTATAAATTTAATCGGTTTGTCCACTACGGCACGGATAGAAATGGCAGCCCCGCCGCGTGTATCGCCGTCCAACTTGGTGAGGACTACCCCATCGAAGTTCAGGCGGTCGTTAAATTCCTTAGCGGTGTTCACGGCGTCCTGACCGGTCATGGCATCCACTACAAACAGCGTTTCGCTTGGCTCTACGGCTTTTTTGACGGCGGCAATTTCTTTCATCATCGCTTCGTCAATGGCGAGGCGTCCTGCCGTATCGACAATCACCGTATTGAAGTTGTATTGCCGGGCATGCTTAATGGCATTTTGTGCAATCTGTATAGGGTTTTGGTTGTTTTCTTCGGTATAGACCGGCACGCCGATTTGCGCCCCCAGCACCTTTAACTGTTCAATGGCGGCAGGACGGTAAACGTCGCAGGCGACCAGCAGCGGCTGGCGTCCTTTTTTCGACTTGAGGTTTAACGCCAGCTTGCCCGAAAAGGTGGTTTTCCCCGAACCTTGCAATCCGGCTATGAGAATGACTGCCGGAGTGCCTTTGAGGCTGATGTCGGCAGCTTGCCCGCCCATGAGCGCGGCGAGTTCGTCGTGTACAATTTTGGTCAGCATCTGCCCCGGGCGCACGGCTTTCAGTACGTTTTGCCCCAGCGCTTTCTGTTTTACATCGTCGGTAAATGTTTTTGCTACTTTATAACTCACGTCGGCGTCGAGCAACGCCCGGCGGATATCTTTCAGCGTTTCCGCCACGTTGATTTCCGTGATGCGCCCCTCGCCTTTCAGTATTTTAAAGGCGCGTTCGAGTTTATCGGATAGATTTTCAAACATAATTTATAATTAGAAAATGCAAAGATAGTTATTTTTTTTTAAGTGAAGAAAGATGCGTGAAGCATTTCGCTTCGCGTAAAAAAACTTTTGCATTATTAAAAATAGTTTGTACTTTTGCATCAAATTGAGCATAAATAAATATTAAATATATTTAATAAACGAATGAAGACAGTACACAATTTCAATGCAGGTCCCTGCATCCTTCCGCAGCCGGCGGTCGAAGCCGGTGTAAAAGCGTTGACAAATTTTAAAGACAGCGGTTTGTCGGTAATAGAAATCTCGCATCGCAGCAAAGATTGGGAAGCCGTAATGGCAGAATGTGAAGCGCAGTGGCGCGAATTGCTGCACATCCCCGACAATTATAAAGTCCTTTTCCTGACAGGCGGCGCAAGCACCCAATTTATGATGGTGCCGTTTAACCTTTTCCATACAAAAGCCGCGTATCTCGAAACCGGCGTATGGGCAAAGAAAGCATACGCCGAAGCCAAAGGGTTGCATGGCGACGCCGCCGTGAAAGTGGCTTCGTCGGCTGACCGCAATTATAATTACATCCCGAAGGGTTATGACGTCCCGAAAGACGCCGACTATTTTCACATCACGACCAACAATACGATTTACGGCACGGAAATCCATACGGACTACGACAGTCCTGTACCTTTGGTCGCCGACATGTCGTCCGACATCATGAGCCGCCCTCTTGACGTCGCAAAATACGGATTGATTTATGGCGGCGCACAGAAGAACGTAGGCACGGCAGGCGTAACGTTCGTTATCGTGCGCGAAGATGTGTTGGGCAAGACAGGGCGTTATATCCCGACGATACTTGATTATACGTCGCACATCAAAAACGGCTCGATGTACAATACGCCGCCGGTATTCCCTATTTTCATCATGAACGAAACGCTGAAGTGGGTAAAATCACAAGGAGGCGTAGCCGGTATGTACAAACAAAACGTGGAAAAAGCGGCATTGTTGTACAACGAAATTGACCGCAATAAATTATTCGTCGGCACGGCGGAGAAAGAAGACCGCTCGCTGATGAACGTATGTTTTGTGATGAACAAAGGTTTTGAAAACAAAGAAGAAGCGTTCCTGAACTTTGCAAAAGAAAAAGGCATGGTCGGCATTAAAGGACACCGCTCGGTAGGCGGCTTCCGCGCTTCAATATACAATGCCTGCCCGAAAGAAAGCGTACAGGCGCTGATTGATTGCATGCGGGAATTTGAAAGAAGTGAAGCGTAAAGCGTGAAGTGTGAAGAGAACCTTCGGGTCGAGTAGCGAAACATTTAACGCTTAACACTTAACTCATAATTTAAAAACAACAACTCATGAAAGTACTAATAGCCACAGAAAAACCGTTTGCCAAAGAAGCAACGGACGGTATTAAAGAAATTTTTACGAAAGCGGGCATGGAAACCGTCCTGCTCGAAAAATACACTGATATAAACGACTTCCACCACGCCGTAGCCGATGTGGATGCGCTGATTGTGCGCAGCGACAAAGTAACGGCACAAACCGTCGATGCGGCAAAAAACTTAAAAATCGTAGTACGCGCCGGCGCAGGGTACGACAATCTGGATTTGGCTGCCTGCACGGCTCGCGGCATTGCGGCGATGAACACGCCCGGACAAAATTCCAACGCCGTAGCCGAATTGGCAATAGGGATGATGGTCTACATGGCACGCAACAGTTTTCACGCCGGCACAGGCTCGGAACTGAAAGGCAAAAAACTCGGCATCCATGCGTACGGAAACGTAGGCAGGTTGGTAGCGAAAATCGCGCAGGGCTTCGGTATGGACGTGTATGCGTTCGACCCGTATGTGGCAAAAGAAACTATCGAAAAAGACGGCGTGCGGGTTTGTGCGTCTATCGACGAATTGTACGGTACGTGCCATTACGTGTCGTTGCACATTCCGGCTACGGAGCAAACAAAAAAATCCATTGGCTACCGGCTACTGTCGAAAATGCCGAAAGGCGCATGTGTCGTCAACACGGCGCGCAAGGAAGTAATCCACGAAGAAGAACTGCTCAACATATTGGAAGAACGCGCCGACTTGAAATATATCTCCGACATCGCCCCCGACATTCACGCAACATTACAGGAAAAACTCGGCGCACGCTATTTCTCCACCCCTAAGAAAATGGGCGCAGAAACCGCCGAAGCCAACGTCAATGCCGGATTAGCTGCCGCTCGTCAAATCGTGAATTTCCTCACCAACGGCGATACCACATTTCAAGTGAATAAGTGAAGTGTTAAAAGTTAAGAGTTAAGAGTTAAGAGTTAAGTGTTAAGAGTGATGAGTTAAGAGTAAAGTGTAAAGTGTGAATAGAAATGAGTGATATATTAAAATAGGAAAATATGAATCATAAAGACTTAGAGGTATGGAAAACAAGTATGGATTTAGTAGTAACTATTTATTCTATTACTAAACAGTTCCCCAAAGAGGAACAATACGGACTCGTTTCGCAAATGCAGCGAGCGGCGGTGTCAGTGCCTTCCAACATAGCAGAAGGCTGCGGCAGGAAAAGCCATAAAGAAACGCATCATTTTTTATCTATTGCATTAGGCTCTTTAGCAGAAATCGAAACACAATTGCTTATTGCCATACGCCTTGAATATATTCGTAATGTAAACGAACTGTTCGATAAAATAACTATAATACGACAACTTACAATAGGACTTATTAAACATATTGAAAAAACAATAAATCAAAACACATAACACATTTCACTTAACACTTAACTCATCACTCTTAACTCTTAACATTTATGGTAAAAATAAAACCCTTTGCAGCCATCCGCCCGCCGAAAGAAATAGCCCACGAAGTAGCTTCGCGCCCCTACGACGTACTCAACTCGCAGGAAGCAAAAGCCGAAGCCGGCGAAAAATCACTGCTCCACATCATCAAGCCGGAGATTGACTTCGACCCGATTATCGACGAACACACGCAGGCGGCGTACGACAAAGCCGTCGAGAACTTCAACCTGTGGCAGCAGCGCGGATGGCTCAAACAAGACGGCAAGGAGATGTACTACATTTACGCCCAAACGATGGGCGACCGTACGCAATACGGACTGGTTGCCGCCGCCAACGTGGACGACTACCTCGAAGGGCGCATCAAAAAACACGAACTGACGCGCAAAGACAAAGAAGAAGACCGCATGATTCACGTCCGCATACAGCACGCCAACGTCGAACCCGTATTCTTTGCCTACCCCGACGTGCCGGAAATCAACGACCTCGTCAGGCGCATCACCGAGCGCCAAACGCCCGAATACGACTTCACGGCTGCCGACGGCTTCGGGCATCGCCTCTGGGTGGTTGACGACGACGACGCGGCACGGCGCATCACCGACGCTTTCGCCCGCATTCCTGCCCTGTACGTTGCCGACGGACACCACCGCAGCGCCGCAGCAGCCCTCGTAGGACAGGAACAGCGCAACGCCAATCCGCACCACACCGGCAACGAAGAATACAACTACTTCATGGCGGTCATCTTCCCCGAAAGCCACTTGCGAATCATGGACTACAACCGCGTGGTAAAAGACCTGAACGGACTGACGCCCCCGCAATTCCTCGAACGGCTAAGCCTCGCTTTCGACGTCGCGGCAAAAGGAACAACCGAGTACCGACCGGCGCGGCTGCACGAATTTGCCATGTACCTCGGCGGGCAATGGTATTCGCTCGCCGCAAAACCCGGCACGTACGACGACGGCGACCCGATTGGCGTACTCGACGTAACCGTACTGTCGAACCTCGTATTCGACAAAATCCTCCAACTGGGCGACCTGCGGGTGTCGAAACGGATTGACTTCATCGGCGGCATACGCGGGCTGGGCGAACTGAAACGGCGCGTAGATAGCGGCGAAATGGCTGCCGCGTTTGCCCTCTACCCCGTGTCGATGCAGCAACTCATTGACATTGCCGACTCCGGCAACATCATGCCCCCAAAGACCACATGGTTCGAGCCTAAACTGCGTAGCGGATTGACCATTCATCGCCTCAACCGCTACCCATCGAATGAATAAACACCTTAATATTAATATAGAATGAAAACTACAAAACTACTTTCAATGGCGCTCATCAGCCTCCTTACGGTGGCAGCCGTCATCTCCTGTAAAAAAGATGAGGACGAGACGAATGAGGAAATCCCCACCGCCCCTGCCTCGCCATTCGACGGACGGCTATCGGGGACGATTCTGACACTATACCTTACGATGCTTGATTATGGCGAGATTGACGCATTGGAATCGGGTGGCTACAGTCCGGCGACATGTCCGGTATCCGAAAACGGCACGTTCGAACTTCTACTGCCTACGCCCACCGTCAACGAGTTACGATTTTTGAACGCCGGTGCGCCGAAGACCTTCCGTGTCAATCCCGATAATGCAAAAGGTTTTATAGTCGGCTATTTAGATGCAAAAAAAGACGGAGAATATATAGGCGAAGTGTATCTCTATACACGTCGTGCACTATCGCAGCAGGAAGCGGTAATTACAATCATCTCATGGATTTATGTGGATATAGACGTAACTATATCGGGAACTGATGGAGAAAATAGCTATAACCTAAACCTAAAACAGGGATGGAATATATATAAAGAAGCAGCTACGGTGAACTCGCAAGAAGAAGAAGTAAGCGGCGCTACCATATCCACCGGCAATATTCCAACCGATGTAACATGGGTATTTATCAACACCTCCGACATGGATACCAACTACGCCGGCAGCATTTCAGCAAAAGCATCGCGGCTCTTCCTTAAGAAGTGAAGGGTGAAGCGTGAAGCGTTTTGTCGAGCCGTTGTTCCGTGCTTGACACGGAATCTCCCGAAAAAAGGCGCTTCGACTGTCGGGGGATGGCGGGTCAAGCCCGCCATGACGTGGGGAATGTTAAATTTGCATGTATTTTTGCTCCATTTACACGTGTTTTTAGTCCATTTACACGTGCAAATTCGCTATTGACACCATATAATTTTAAGGTATCGCCCGCAAAGAAGCCCCTCAATTCCCGAAGGGTGTCGGGGGACTACTCAAAGGCAGCTATCGTTGTTTTAATGATGTCGATACATTCGCGGAGTTGGGCTTCGGTAATCACCAACGGCGGCGCAAAGCGGATGATGTTGGTATGCGTCGGCTTTGCCAACAATCCGTTGTCGCTAAGCCGCAGACACACGTCCCACGCGAGGTCTTTCTTTTCGGCATTGTTGATGAGCAAGGCGTTGAGCAGCCCTTTTCCCCTGACGGCGACGGCTACGGTTGAGCGCGCACAATACGCCTGCATTTCTTCCCTGAAAATGTTCCCAAGCCGGAACGCATTTTCGGTCAAGCGTTCGTTGCGCACCACTTCTAAGGCTTCAACCGCTACGGCAGCCGCTACAGGGTTTCCGCCGAACGTAGAGCCGTGCTGCCCGGGGCGGAGAACGTCCATGATTTCACGGCTCGACAAGACCGCCGACACAGGGTAAGTCCCTCCCGACAACGCTTTTCCAAGAATCAAAATGTCGGGATGCACGTCTTCATAATCGCAAGCCAGAAGGCGACCGGTGCGGGCTATTCCGGTCTGCACTTCGTCGGCAATAAACAGCGCGCGGTGCGTCCGGCACAACGCGGCGCACGCTTTCAAGTAGCCGTCGTCGGGCACAAACACGCCAGCTTCGCCCTGTATCGGTTCTACCAAAAAACCGGCAATGTTTTTGTGTCCGTCGAATACTTTTGCGAGGGCATCCGCGTCGTTGTACGGCACGGCGATAAATCCGGGGGTGTAGGGTCCGAAATGATTCCGCGCTTCGGGGTCGGTGGAGAACGATACGACGGTCGTCGTCCGCCCATGAAAGTTATTTTCGCACACCACGATTTGCGCTTCTCCGTCGGCAATTCCCTTTTTTTCGTATGCCCACTTGCGGCAGAGCTTCACGGCTGTTTCTACGGCTTCTGCGCCGGTGTTCATCGGGAGGACTTTGTCGTATCCGAAATAGCGGGTTACGTACGCTTCGTATTTTCCGAGCTGGCTGTTGTAAAACGCGCGCGAGGTCAACGTCAATTTCTGAATTTGCTCCGTCATGGCACGGATAATCGCCGGATGGCAATGCCCTTGGTTTACCGCCGAATAGGCAGATAAAAAATCGTAGTATCGTTTGCCGTTCACGTCCCGCACGTAAACGCCTTCGCCGCTGTCCAAGACCACCGGAAGCGGGTGGTAATTGTTTGCGCCGTACTGTTCTTCCAACGCCATTAATTCGTCAGCGGATGCTTGTTTTGTGTTCATTGCTTTATTTTATTTTGGGTAAAAAAACTTCTGCCATCATGCAGCGGACGCTGCCGCCTCCCGCCCTTTCGATAGTAGGCACGGCAAAGCGTATGACGTCATTATAATTGTAAATTTTTTGAATTTGTTGTATCGTTAACGACTGATATGCCGTGTCCGACATGGCAAGCAACTTTTCGCCGTCCGTGCTTTCTATTTGCAGCATATTGCCGGCAAAGCGGTGCATCTGTTGCTCCGAAATTTCGATGATTTCTTTGCCCGCAAACGCCAGCGACTCGCAGAGCATCGTCCGTTCGTCCGCCTCGTCAATCGCCGACAGGCACACGAGGGCGTAGCGGTCAGCCACGCACATCGTCACGTTGGTGTGGTAGATGGGCAAACGCTGATTCCCGATGGTTTGCTTGGCTGAAAAAGCGAACGGACGGAAGCCGAATGTATCGCAAAACGTGTCGAAAAGCAATTTGTCGGTTCGCGGCGACAGGGCGGCGTAAGCCACGCCGTTTGTGCGGTCTAAAATCATGCTGCCTGTGCCTTCGAGAAAACGGTTTTCCTGTTCGTAATGCGTAAAATCCACGACTTGCACCGTATGAAATCCCATTTCTTCAAGATGCTGCAATATCTCAAGCCGCCTTTCCGCACGGCGGTTTTCAGCATACATCGGATAGAGCGCGACTTTGCCGTCGGCGTGAAACGACACCCAGTTATTGGGGAAAATCGAGTCGGGCGTATGCGGGTTTCCAGTATCTTTTTCGACAATCACCGCCACTTTTTTCGCCCGCAAAGCGTCAACCATTTCTTGAAATTCAGCCAACGCCGTTTGTTGAATCACCGCCGCCGCGGCATTGTTTTTTTGTTGAAAATAATTATTGCCTGCCGTCTGCTCGTTAAAGCCGAACGCCACAGGTTCAATCATCAGAATGGTGGACGTAGTCTGCTTCATTTCCATTTTAAAATTGCATGCCGATGCCAAATTTCAACAGTCCGAGCGCACCGCCGCCCATACTGCCCAACACATATACCGATTTACATTTAATCCGCAAGTTGACATACCACAGTTGGAAAACGAACCCACCGGCGTGCATTGATTCGATGTCGCGGTGCAGTTTATGGGCATTATCCCAAGCGTATAGTCCGCCTACTTCAATCTCGGAGAAGAAGTCAACCGTTTTGTTTGTTACATACAGGTATGTTACATTTGCGGTTACGTAAAGGTAATGACTGTGCAGCGTTGCGTCATGCGGTCCGTCGGGGTTGTCATATATCGACCATGTGTCGCTGCTTTGTTCATAGCCGGACGCCGCGCCGATTTCCAGTTTGCGAAGATATTTGTAATTGTAGGCAAGCGTATAAATGCCGCTATAGTTCGGATGATTATGACCTACCGCAATAAAGCCATACTTTCCTTCTACCAGTATGGGATTTTCTTCAAATTTAATACCGCTATTCGAGAGGCTGAAGATACTGGGTGCTGCATACGAAAAGGTGATGCTGTGGCGTTTGCCGAAATATTTTGGATCAGGCGTATGGATTGTATTTGTTTCATTTTGTCCGAAAGCCCATGTCGGAAACAAAAACAGAAGTAGCATAATTTTTTTCATGGTTTAATTCATTTTAATATCAAAAACTCCTTTTGTGATGGTAAGAGGCTCGCTGCCGCCCACCGGCAAATCGGTTGTCTTGTCGTATTTGTATCCGGTAAACCGGAATCGCCCGCTAACAATGTTATTTGCAATGCCGAGATAAGTGAACGTTATTTCACCGATAGCATTTCCGCCATAGTAATAGGAGTCGACATTAGACAGGTAGAACCTTGCCGTATCAATAGGCATTGATGCCAAGCCACGCGGGTTCGTCACAGTAAAGTGCATTTCTTGCCCATTGTGTCCGTATCCGACGATTTTCAATATTTTTGTTTGCGCGTCGTAGTGCGCACGAGGGTAGTCGTTATATGCCTCAGAAGGACGGTAGGCTCTCAAAGGAAGCGATAACTCTCCGTTCACCAGATAAGCAAACGTATTCGCGCCGGTGTGCGTTTCGGACGGGAGTTCTGGAATCTTATCGCATGCGATAAAAAGCAGTGCGAATAATGCGGGAAAAATCATCCATTTTTTCATAATCAAGATTTATTAATAGTTAAAACACTGCAAATATACGAAAAAAACAAATACAAAATCAAAGTAACAGAAATAAATATAAAAATAGCTGCGCCAAATGCAGCACAGTACGGTCTATTCGGGTTTATATGTATATGACTCTCTCGATTTCAGGACGTACTGCATATTATCCGTCGCCCACGCTACAAGGCTTTCGAGATGAGGCATCAGCCCATATCCCGATGGCGTAAGGCAATATTCGACTCTTGGCGGAATTTCGGAATATATTTTTCGGATAACTAAACCGTCTTTTTCCAACGACCGTAGCGTAACCGATAACATTCTTTGCGAAATGTCGCCAATTGATTTTTGTATTTCATTAAAACGCATTGTGCCGTTTGCGCTCAATGTTGCTAATATTAAAAGCGACCACTTATCGCCCAGTCGCGAGAGAATATCGCGTATCGGACAAATGTTCTCGTGTAAAAAAGTTTTTAATTCTTTCATTTTCTCCTGACTTTATCTTGTTGAAAACCAATAATAATTACTTTTTAGTAATTTAGTAATCAAATGATTACTTCTTGCATAATTGAATTACTCATTGTACTTTTGTAGTGCAAAGATAAGCATATTATTTTTGGTAACTATAGTATTTATTGATTATTTTTTTTTGATTATGTTAAAAAAAGTAGCAGTTTTAGCAGTAAATCCTGTCAATGGGGCAGGTCTGTTTCAGTATCTGGAAGCGTTTTTTGAAAACGGTATTTCCTACAAAACATTTGCAGTAGCCGAAACTACGCAAATCAAAACAAATTCCGGTATCAGTTTACAAACTGACGATGTGGTGGAAAATCTGAAAGGTTGTGAAGGCGAATACGATGCGCTCGTGTTTGCCTGCGGCGACGCGATGCCAAAATTCGGGGAAAATGCGGGAAAACAGTTCAATCAAGATTTGTTAACCGTCATTAAATCTTTCGACGACAAGGGAAAGATAGTCGCAGGGCATTGCGTAGGTGCATTGCTGTTCGACATTGCAGGAATCGCTGATGGGAAGCGGGTTGCACTCCATCCATACGTGAATCCGGCATTAAAAAAGGCTATCGGAACAGACGAAAAATCTGTCGTCGACGGCAATCTCTACACCGCTCAAACCGAAAATGCAATTTGGACGCTTATGCCCGAATTATTGAAGGCGTTGAAGTAAGAGAAAATATAATACCGGCAGGGCAATCCTGTCGGTATTTTTTACTTTAATTTTATTTACCTTTTTGCCGAAAGCTGATAAAAAAATAGGATAATACAAATATATTTTTTACTTTTGTCCGTTTTAAATTAAGGCTATGAAAAATATGCATATTGCAATAGCGGGAAATATCGGCAGCGGAAAAACTACTTTGACAGGGCTTTTGGCACGGCATTACGGTTGGGGAGCGCAATTTGAAGAAGCGGACGAAATTCCGTATTTGAATGATTTTTATGAAGACATGGAACGGTGGGCGTTCAACCTTCAGATTTATTTTCTGAACAAGCGGCTGAACAGCATTGTCGCTATCAAACAAGCGCATAGCACCATTATCCAAGACCGCACGATATATGAAGACGCCTGCATTTTTGCGCCGAATCTTCATGCCATGGGGTTAATGAGTACGCGCGATTTCGGCAATTACCGGTCGCTGTTCGACCTGATGATGACGTTGGTAGCGCCGCCCGATTTGGTGATTTACCTCAAAGCGTCAGTGCCTACGCTGGTTAATCAAATACAAAAACGCGGGCGCGACTACGAAGCAGGCATCCGCATTGACTATCTTTCAAACTTAAACGAACGCTACGACGAGTGGATTGACAGTTATAAAGACCAAAAACTCATCATTGACGTGGACGTCGTAAAGTTCGACGAAAAACCCGAAGACCTAAGTTTCGTCATTGACAAAATTGACGCCGAACTGCATGGACTATTTTAACATGTAAAATCATTTCGTGAAATTCCGAAAAAAATAGCTATATTTGCACACTCAATTATGATACAATGAAAACAACAACACTTGGAAAATCCGACATTACAGTACCTGCCATGACAGTAGGCTGCTGGTCGTTTGGCGGCGGCGAATATTGGGGCAATCAATCGCAAAGCGATGTAAACAACGTGGTACACGCCGCGCTTGACAGGGGCGCAAACGCTTTCGACACCGCCGAAGTATATAACGCCGGCGAAAGCGAAGTATCGTTGGGCAAAGCGCTGAAAGGACGGCGCGACAAGGCGGTGGTCATGTCGAAAATCAGTCCGTCGAACTGCCGGAATGTGCGCAAGCACTGCACCGACAGCCTCCAGCGGTTAGGCATGGAGTACCTTGATGTATATATGCTCCATTGGCCCATCAACAAACTTTCGATGGAACATTTTTCGGCTGACAGCAGCGTACTCACTGCGCCGCCTACCATTGAAGAAGCATATACCCAACTCAATGAACTGAAAAAAGAAGGACTTATCCGCGCTATCGGGATGAGCAATTTCGGACGCAAACAAATGGAAGAAGTGGTGCGCACAGGCGTACAGGTTGATGTAAACGAAATTACATACAACATCGTGTCGCGTGCCATTGAAGCCGAGATAGCGCCCTATTGCGTGGAAAACAACATCAGTATTATCGGCTCTATGGGTTTGCAGCAAGGGCTGCTCACCGGTAAATACCGTACGCCCGACGAGGTTCCCGGACCGCAGGCGCACTCGCGGCATTTCCCCGAACATCGCGGCGGCGGCACGTCGCGCCACGGCGAAGCAGGCGCTGAAAATGAAATTTTTGAAGCCATAAACCAACTGCGCCTTATTGCCGACAAATTGAACACGCCCATGTCGCAGCTTTCTATTGCGTGGGTTCTCAAAAAAACGTTTATGGCGTCCACGCTGGTGGGTTCACGCAACATAAGCCAGTTGGAAACCAACATCGCCGCCTGTTCCTACGAACTCTCCGACGAGGCGGAAGCGTTGATTGACCGCATCAGCCTGCCTGTGCTTGAAGTGTTGGGCAACAATCCCGACTACTATGAACACACTTCAAAAAGCCGGATTTATTAAGAATTTTTAAATTTAAAAAATATGAAACAAATTTCTTTTTTATTAGTTACGTTGGGCATAATGCTTACGTTTGCAGCATGTGATCGCTCGACGATTACCGCACACATCAAAAATCTGGGGAATGATACGGTATATGTGGAATATATTCCCCTTACAGATTACTATGCACGCAACATGAATACACTTGTCAGGGATACGGTGGTTGCCGTAAACGATAAGTTTACTTACACTATTTCCGGGAATGACGATGTGGTGATAGAATTTACGACGGCACGTGCCGGACAAGCTATCACGTTTCCGGCAGTGAACCATGCCGACCGCATAAAAATCGCAGGCGCTATCGAAGACAGCGACCTCAGCTATACCGCTACCGGCACAGTAGTGGTTGAAGCGCAGTCGCAGCAGGAATTGGTAAACAAGCCGCTTATCGTGCAAATAGATAGTTTAGAGAATTTATATAAAGTCATTATGGGTTCTATGACTCCAGACGATTCGGCAATCAACAATATTCGTGAAGCATATAAAAATTTGATTCTGGAGAAGCAGGCTAATGATTTGACGTACATCAAATCGAATCCTGCGTCTGATTATTCGGGATATTTGCTGACACGCCAACCTATCGACACATTCAATGTATATTACGAAAAGTTGGCGGATAACGTGAAAACAGGCACATTCAAAGAGCCATTGGAATTATGTGCAAAACGCTATGACGACTATCTGCAACGAAAACTGAATGAAGAAAACGTCAAACCCGGTGCAGCAGCCCCTGTGTTTACGTTGAAAAATCTTGACGGCAAAGACGTATGTTTAACCGACATTCAAGGAAAATATATTGTACTCGATTTTTGGGGAAGCTGGTGTAGTTGGTGCGTACGTGGTTATCCGCGCATGAAAGAATATTATGCAAAATATAAAAAGAAAGTGGAATTTGTAGGCATCGCCTGCAATGACAATGATGAAGATTGGCGCAATGCGGTACAGAAAAATGAACTTCAATGGACGCAGTTGTTCCACCCAAAAGAAGATAATGTGCCGATACGCTATGCCGTCAAAGGTTTTCCTACAAAAGTCATATTAGATTCGGAGTATAAAATAGTAGGTGTTTTTGAAGGCGAATCTGACGAATTTTATGAAAAATTAGACAAATTATTTAAGTAAAAATATTATGTTAAAAGGAATAAGCCCTTTAATATCTCCCGAATTATTAAAAATCATAGCCGAAATGGGACACGGCGACGAGTTGGTTTTTGGCGACGGTAATTTCCCCGCCGTAACGTGTGCGCAGCGATTAGTCCGCGCCGACGGACACACTATTCCTGCCTTACTTGATGCTATTTTGCCGCTTTTTCCGCTCGACTATGCCGTCGATTATTCGGCAGTGCTTATGGCATACAACACCGGCGAAGAACCTAAAGTATGGAGTAAATACCGCGAAAAGCTAAAAGCCTACCCCGAAGGCAATAAACAGCTGCTCGCCATCGAACGCTTTACCTTTTACGAAAGGGCGAAAAGCGCCTACTGCGTAGTTACTACCGCCGAAGCCGAGAAATTCGCCAACCTCATTATTCGCAAAGGAATAATAAGTTTGAATTAATAAAAATAAAAGTTCCAAAATTGATGAAAGCACTTGTATTAGAAGCATACAATAAATTAGTCTATCGCGATGTGGACGACCCGCAACCCGCTGCCGGCGAAGTATTGATTAAAGTGAAAGCCTGCGGCATTTGCGGCAGCGACGTGCATGGTATGGACGGCAGCACCGGACGCCGCCAGCCGCCCATTATCATGGGGCACGAAGCATCGGGCATTATCGTGAAAACAGGCGCTGGCGTTACCCGCTGGAAAGAAGGCGACCGCGTAACTTTCGACTCTACCGTATATCCGCTCGACGACTGGTACACGCTCAAAGGACGCTACAACCTCAGCGAAGGGCGCGAAGTGGTGGGCGTATCGCCGGTGGAATATAAACGGCACGGCGCATTTGCCGAATACCTTGCCGTCCCGCAACACATCCTCTACAAAATTCCCGACAACGTAAGTTTTGAACAGGCAGCGATGGTAGAACCTGCTGCCGTAGCGGCGCATGCCGTACGCCTTTCGGGCATCGGAGCGGGCGACAGCGTCGTAGTGTTGGGAAGCGGGATGATAGGCACATTCATCGTGAGCATGTTGAAAGCGTCGGGCGCAACGCCGGTGATTGCCGTGGACATGGACAACGAAAAGCTGAAAATGGCAGCCCAATACGGCGCAGACATCGTAATCAACTCTAAGGACACAGTAGTTGCGGAAGCCGTCCGCAAAGCCACCAAAGGTCGCGGCGCAGACTTCGGATTCGAAGCCGTAGGCATTGCGCCCACCGTAAACCTGATGATTGACTCATTGCGTAAAGGCGCTACTGCCGTGTTGGTAGGCAACGTTACGCCGGTGATAGAATTTCCGTTGCAAAAAGTGGTAACTACCGAAATCAAAGTACAAGGCAGTTGCGCGATTAACGGCGAATATGAGATTGTGCTCGACATGATAGCCAACGGCTCGCTGAACGTGGACGGTATGATTTCTGCCGTAGCTCCGCTGAGCGAAGGCGCGGAATGGTTTCGCAAACTGTATCACCGGGAAGGCAACCTCAATAAAGTCATCTTAGCGCCATAAACACAACATTCATAACGAATATGAAACAATATAACATCGCCATTATCGGATGCGGCAAAGTAGCCCACCTTCATGCCAAAGCCATCGGCAACCTGCCGACGGCGACGCTTGCCGCCGTATGGAGTCGCACTGCCGCTTCAGCCGAAACGTTTGCCGCGCAATACGGCGCAAAGCCCTATGCCGACATCGGCGCCATGGTGCGCGAAAGCCACATCGACTTAGCGATTGTATGCAACCCGCACCCCTTTCACAAAAACGTAGCGGTAGAAGCCGCCCGCGCAGGCGCACACATCCTCGTCGAAAAGCCGCTTGCCTCGACGCTTGAAGACTGCGACGCCATTATCGACGCTTGCCGCGCGGCGGGCGTCCGCCTCGGCGTAGTCAGCCAACGCCGATGGTACTCGCCCGTGCAGCGCATCCGCCAAGCCATCGATGCAGGCAAAATAGGCGCGCCGGTACTAGGGACGATAAATATGCTCGGATGGCGCGACAAAGCATACTACGACGCCGACCCTTGGCGCGGCACGTGGCGCATGGAAGGCGGCGGCGTACTCGTCAACCAAGCGCCCCACCAGTTGGACATCCTCCTTTGGCTCATGGGCGACGTGGACGAAGTGTACGGCTTATGGCGAAACCTGAACCATCCGTACATCGAAGTGGAAGACACGGCGGTGGCAATCGTGAAATTCAAAAACGGCGCGGTCGGAAACATCATTGTCAGCAACTCCGAACGACCGGGCATCTTCGGCAAAGTACAAATACACGGCGCTAACGGCGCATCGGTAGGCGTACAAACCGACGGCGGCGCGATGTTCGTGGCAGGCATGTCGTCGGTGCTCGAACCGCCGGTAAACGACCTTTGGACGGTGCCGGGCGAAGAGAATCTACTTCGAGAATGGGTGCGCGAAGACAGCGAACTGTTTGAACGCATCGACCCCACCATCTACTACATGGAACGCCAGATTGAAGACTACTTGCAGGCGCTCGCCGACAGCCGCGCACCGCTGGTTACAGGCGACGACGGCAGGCGCACGGTCGAACTCTTCACCGCCATCTACCGCTCGACGCGCGACAATGCGCCCGTGAAATTCCCGCTTGCGCCCGAACGCCGGCACGATATGGACGGACGGCTGGAAGCCTCGCCCAACGCCACATGAAAACAACCGACGCGATGTATCGCCTATTCTCCTTAATCAAAAAAAACAGTCTCCTTTGCACCGTCGTGCTGACGATGACGACAGTCGCACTGCGGGCGCAAAACCCCATTTCGCCCGCCGGCGTATATATTGCCGACCCTACGGCGCGGGTAGACAGCGATGGCAAAATGTATATCTACGGCTCGCTCGACGAATCGTGCGAACGCTACTGCTCGCCGCGCTACCACGTACTGTCGTCGTCCGACCTTCGGCACTGGCAGCTCCACGAAAACACATTCCGGTCGGACGACGCAGGCGCCGCTGCCGCCGGTCATTCGCTCTATGCGCCCGACATGATATACCGCGACAGCACATACTACCTGTACTACTGCCTCGACAACGGCGGCGAAGGCGTAGCGGTGTCCGGCTCGCCGGCAGGCGTTTTCCGCCACGGGAAAACGATGGAAGGCATCAGCGGCATTGACCCGACGGTGTTCATTGACGACGACGGACAAGCCTACTATTATTGGGGACAGTTTGCCGCCAAAGGCGCGCGCCTCCACCGCGACATGACGAGCATCGACCGCTCGTCCATCACCGGAAACCTGCTGACCGAACAAGAACATTTCTTTCACGAAGGCGGATTCATGTTCAAACGCCACGGGATATATTACTTCGTATATGCGCACATCGGACGGCAAGACCGCCCTACGTGCATCGGCTATGCCACGTCGCGCACGCCGCTCGGACCGTTTGCATACGGCGGCGTCATCATCGACAATGCGGGCGCAGACCCTGCGGCATGGAACAACCACGGCTCGGTAGTCGAATTTCGCGGACAGTGGTACGTGCTTTATCACCGTCCGACGCACGGATGCGACAAGATGCGCCGCGCCTGCATCGAACCCATCACGTTCCGTCCCGACGGCAGCATCGCCGAAGCGCCGATGACGTCGCAGGGCGCAGGGCAACCACTGAGCGCATTTGCCCGCATCGACGCCGGACGCGCCTGCCTCCTTGCGGGAAATGTCCGCATCGCAACGGTTGACCCGCCATCGGGCAACGAAGCGCTGACCGCCATCAGGCACGGCGACCGCGCTACATGGAAATATATCGACTACGGCAACGGCGCGGCGCAATGCCGCATACGTGTACGCGCGCAGGCGGGCGGACGGATAGACGTTGCCGCCGGATACCCATGGAGCGAATCGCTGGGCGGCGTAGACGTCCCCGCCCACAGCGACTGGACGACGTACACGTTCGACATACGCCCCACCGAAGGCGTACACCCCCTCCTACTCCGCTTCTACGGCGGCGAAGGCGATTTATTCGACATTGATTGGGCAGTGTTTGTTGAGACGTTGAAGCGTTGAACTGTTTAATTGTTTAGCCCCACAATTCAACAAAGAAAAGGGCAACCTTCGTAGGCTGCCCCAAAACTTTTAATAACTAAACCGCCATGAAACGCGATTATCAGCGCAAAGGTATATATAATAATTGAAATACGCAAATGTTGAAGTGTTGAGGTGTTTCTTGGCTGATTATTGATAACAGAATAACTTTTTTCGCTACGCTAAAAGTTATTTCCGTTATCAACAATCCATCATCAGCATCTTTTTTTATTCCTTTCTTAAATCCAATATTCGCATTTACTAATTGAACTTAGGCCGCCTCCCGCTTCAATTATAAAAAATATGCTTATCTTTGTTCACTATTCCTATTATTTTTGGGGGTACGGAGAGGAGGTATTTTATTGAACAAAACAGCTACAGCTATTGAACTTCTTGCGCCGGCGCGCGACGTGGCGGTCGGCAAAGCCGCTATTGATTGCGGCGCGGATGCGGTGTATATTGCCGCGCCGCGTTTCGGTGCGCGCGAAGCGGCAGGCAATGCCATGACGGACGTTGCACAGCTCGTCCGCTACGCACACCGCTATTATGCCCGCGTGTATCTCACGCTGAACACCATTTTATACGACAATGAGCTGGACGCCGCGCAGGCGTTGATTACCGAAGCCTGCGAGGCTGGTATCGACGCGGTGATTGTGCAGGACATGGCGTTGCTCGAAATGGATTTGCCGCCCGTGCCGCTCTTTGCCTCCACGCAAATGCACAATACGACGCCCGAAAAAGTGAAGTTCCTGCAAGACGCAGGCTTCCGGCGCGTGATTCTGGCGCGTGAGCTTTCGTTGGAACAAATCGTGCAGATTCGCGCGCACACTGCCGTTGACCTTGAGTTTTTTGTGCACGGCTCGTTGTGCGTATGCTACAGCGGGCAGTGCTACCTGAGCGCCGCGCTCGCCCGCCGCAGCGCCAACCGCGGCGCTTGCGCACAGCCCTGCCGCAATACGTACGACCTGCTGGACGCCGCAGGGCATACGTTATACAAGAAAAAGCGCCTCTTGTCGCCGTCCGACTTGAATCTCAGCGGCTCGCTTCCCGCATTGCTGGAGGCAGGCATCACGTCGTTCAAAATCGAAGGTCGGCTGAAGAACGAAAGCTACGTGAAAAACGTGGTGAGCTACTACCGTCGGCAGTTGGACTGCGCCATGACCGGCGGCGGGTATAAGAAAGCGTCGTCGGGCAGCGCCGCCGTTCTTTTCACGCCTAACCCCGAACGTACGTTTTCGCGCGGGTTTACCGACTATTTTTTGCACGGACGGAATGCGCAAATCACGTCGTTCCACACCGCCAAATCTACCGGTCAGCAGGCAGGGACGGTTACCGCCGCAGGCAACGGATGGTTCAGCTACGACGGCGGCATGGAGCTGCACAGCGCCGACGGCATTTGTTTTTTCGACGAAAACTATGAGCTTTGCGGCACCAGAGTGAACGCCGTGGAGGCGGGGAAAGTGTTTGTACAAAGCACGCGGGGCATGCACCCCGACGCTTTATTCTACCGCAACTACGACCATGAATTTGAAAAGCTGCTGCAGAAGCCTGTGAAACGCGCCATTGCCGCCCGCCTTTCATTCATTGCCGGCAATGGGAATATTCGGATGACGGCACAGGACGAGGACGGCGTTTCGGTAGAGTTGCTTGCCTCCCACGCTTTCTCCGCCGCCGACCATCCCGAAAAAGCCAACTTGAACATCAAAACCCAATTGGAGAAAAGCGGCAACAGTTTGTTTGATTTTCGCGTAGTCCTTTTACAAAACGAACCGCCCTGCTTCTTTCCTTTAGCCGCGCTCAACCAATGGCGGCGCGAACTTACCGCGCGTCTGGAAGCCCTGCGCGAGGCGCAACGCCCGCGGCGGCAAGCAATCATCGTCCGCAACGCGGCGCCGTATCCCGCGGCGGCGGTTGATTATCGCGCGAATATCGCCAACCGTTTGGCTGAGAAATTTTATATCCGCCATGGCGTAACATCGTGGCAACGGAACTTTGAACGCGGGCAGCAAGCGCACGCGGAACTGATGCGCACAAAATATTGCATCAAATACGCCATCGGCGCGTGCAAGAAATACGGCGGTGCAAAGACCGTGAAAGAGCCGCTGTATCTGCTGAATAACGGACGGAAGCTAAAACTGACGTTCGACTGCGCCCGGTGTCAAATGATAATTTCTTAGCCCATAAGCGGCGCTTTTACATTAAAAAATACTATATTTGTAGCTTAATTTTATTTTTATGCTGTTTCAATCCGTCATAGGGCAAACATATATTAAGCAAAAACTCTTGCAAACCGTGCAGGATGGTCGCGTGAGCCATGCGCAATTATTTTGGGGAACGGAAGGCTCAGGCAACCTCCCTCTGGCGTTGGCTTATGCACAATATCTGAATTGCACCCGCCGTACGGAAACAGACTCCTGCGGCGTGTGTCCGTCGTGCAACAAGGTGCAAAAGTTCATCCATCCCGACCTGCATTTCGTTTTTCCGATTTTCAATAAGAAAAAGAACAGCAGCCGTGAATTGTATTGTGATGATTTGCTTCCGCAATGGCGTAGTTTTATGCTGCAAGACCCTTATGCCAGCCTTCCGTTATGGTTGGAATATATAGCCGCCGAAAATGCACAGGGAACTATTTATGCGCGCGAAGCCGACGCCATTACCCGCAAGCTCAGCCTGAAAGCCTACGAATCGGAATATAAGATAATGGTGATTTGGCTGCCCGAAAATATGCACCCGACTGCCGCCAATAAATTATTGAAGTTAGTAGAAGAACCGCCCGACAAGACGGTGTTCCTGTTTGTAAGCGAAGACCCTAACCGCATCATCAAAACCATTCTTTCGCGTACGATGCCGGTACATATTCCGCCGATTGACAAGCAGTCGCTTGTCGCTGTGCTCGAACAGCGCAACAACCTGCCGGCAACGGAAGCCGCAAAAGTGGCGCACATTGCAGAAGGCAGCTACAGCCAAGCCCTGCTGCTCATACAAAGTACGAAAGAGGCAAAAGAATTTTTCGAGTGGTTTGCTTTTATAATGCGTAATGCGTACACGGCAAATTTTTTGGAGCTTCTTGAATGGATGGAAGAGCTTGCCAAAGCAGGTCGCGAAAAGCAGAAAAACTTTCTTCTTTATGCGCAACGCATGCTTCGCGAAAGTTTTATGATGAACCGCGGCACGGACAGCATTGTATATCTCATGGACGAGGAGTCCCAATTTGCCCGCAAATTTTCGCCTTTTGTCAACGAACGCAATGTAGAAGAACTGTTTCGCGAATTCAATCTTGCCGAAGGACATATAGCACAAAACGGCAACCCGAAAATAGTATTTACCGACATGTTTCTTAAAATAGGTAAATTATTGCGAAAATAATCGTACCTTTGACGCATAATTTCAGATAAACATGGCTCGTTATGATAAAAATAATACCATTCGCAGGCTGAGAAGTTCCTACCTCTCGGCAGTAGTTAGTATTTCGTTGGTATTGTTCCTGCTTGGCGCTTCGGGATTGTTGCTGCTCAACGCCCACCGCCTTTCCGAATATTTCAGGGAAAACATCACGTTCACGATTATCCTCGACGAAAGCGCTACCGAAGCCGACGCCGCATGGGTGCGCAAGCAGCTCGACGCCGCGCCGTATGTGAACGAAACCAAGTACGTGTCGAAAGAAGAAGCGGCGGAAGAGATGAAGTCGCTGCTCGGCTCGGACTTTATGACCGTCTTCGACGCCAATCCCCTACCTTTTGCGGTGGAAGCCAAACTCAAAGGACACTATGCGCAAATGGACAGCGTGCAAATTATTGAAAAAACGCTGTCTGCCCTACCCCACATCCGTGAAGTAACGTACCAACGTTCGCTCATTGAGATGGTCAATAAAAACATCCGCAAATCGGGGCTGGTGCTGTTGGTGTTTATCTCGCTGATGTTGTTCATCTCGCTGGTGCTTATCAACAACACCATCCGCCTCAGCATATATGCCCGCCGATTGCTCATCAACACCATGCGGCTGGTGGGCGCAACGCAATGGTTTATCACCCGTCCGTTCCTGTGGCGCAGTTTGCTGCAAGGCATCTTCTCAGGCGTTATTGCCATTATTTTGCTTACCGGCGTACTTTATGTGGCGCAAAATGAATTTGGCGAAATCATGGTATTTATCGAGCCTGCGCTCTTGCTGTTCCTTTTCATCAGTATCATTATTCTCGGCATGTTGATTAGTTTCGTGTCAACGCTTTTTGCCGTGAACAAATTTGTACGCATTGACGTCGGCGATTTACATTATTAAAAATAAATTATAGTTATGGCTACAACACAAAAAAAACAACCGGCAGTAACTGCCAAAAAAAGTGCGGAAAAATCACCAGCCGATTTTGCACTCGACAAACGAAATTATAAACTTATTGCCATTGGATTCGGCGCAATGGTGCTGGGTTATATCTTAATGATTGGCGGCGGCTCGGACGACCCGGAGGTGTTCAACGGCGGCGAATTGTTCAGCTTCAGGCGCATCACGCTATCTACGCTTTTCATTGTAGGAGGCATCTTGTTTGTCATCTACGCCATTATGAAAAAACCGAAAACAGAAAAAGAAGCATAGCGTCCGATGAGTGTACTGGAAACCGTTATCATCGCCATTGTTGAAGGTCTTACGGAATTTCTTCCCGTGTCGTCAACCGGACACATGATTGTTGCCCAACACCTGTTAGGCGTTGAAAGCACAGACTTTGTAAAGGCTTTCACCGTCAACATCCAGTTTGGCGCGATACTGTCCGTAGTGGCGCTTTACTTCAAACGATTTTTTCAAACCGTACATTTTTACTACAAACTCTTTGCAGCATTCGTTCCTGCCGCCGTGATAGGCTTTCTGCTGAGCGACTATATCGACAAGCTGCTCGGAAGCGTATGGGTGGTGGCGGCGATGCTGCTGCTGGGCGGCGTGTTCATGCTGTTTGTCGATAAATGGCTGCTCAAACCGTCGGACGCGCAAGACGTTACTTATCCGAAAGCGTTTAAAATAGGATTATGGCAATGCCTCGCCATGATACCCGGCGTATCGCGCTCGATGGCAAGCATCGTGGGCGGCATGACGCAAAAACTCACGCGCAAGAATGCCGCCGAATTTTCGTTCTTTCTGGCAGTGCCTACCATGGCAGCCGCTTCGGGATATAAACTTTTGAAACTGTTAACCGCCAACGACGAAAGCCGCCGTCTGTTGACGGACAATATGAATACGCTGATTCTCGGAAATATTGCGGCATTTATTGTAGCCATGCTGGCAATCAAATTTTTTATACGCTTTCTCACGCGCTACGGATTTAAACTTTTCGGCTACTACCGCATCGCCGTAGGCGCAATATTAATAGCTTTGCTTCTTTTAAAAATCATATAACGACTATGGAAATATACAACTCGCTTTCGCGGAAAAAAGAAACATTCGAACCCCTGCACGAAGGACGCGCAGGCATCTACGTCTGCGGACCTACCGTCTACGGCGACCCGCATTTGGGACACGCACGGTCTGCCATTACATTCGATATACTTGCCCGCTATTTCCGGCACAAGGGCTACAAGGTGCGCTACGTCCGCAACATCACCGACGTGGGGCATCTCGAAAACGACGCGGACGCCGGCGAAGACAAAATCGCCAAAAAAGCGCGCCTCGAAGCGCTCGAACCGATGGAAGTGGCGCAATACTACACCAACCGCTACCACGACTGCATGCGCCTGCTGAACGTACTGCCGCCAAGCATCGAACCGCACGCCTCAGGGCACATCATAGAGCAAATCGAGATGGTGAAAAAAATCATCGCACACGGATTTGCCTACGAGACCAACGGCTCGGTATATTTCGACGTAGAAAAATATAACCATACGCACGCCTACGGCAAGCTGTCGGGGCGCATACTGGACGATATGCAGACCAGCGCCCGCGACCTCGACGGACAGCGCGACAAACGCCATCCGGCAGACTTCGCGCTGTGGAAAAAAGCCGCGCCCGAACACATCATGCGGTGGGCGTCGCCGTGGAGCGACGGATTTCCGGGCTGGCATCTCGAATGTTCGGCGATGAGCACCAAATATCTCGGCGAACAGTTCGACATTCACGGCGGCGGGCTTGACCTGATATTCCCGCACCACGAATGTGAAATTGCTCAAAGCGTGGCGGCGCAAGGCTGCGAAGCCGCCCGCTACTGGATGCACAACAATATGATTACGCTCAACGGGCAAAAAATGGGGAAATCGCTCGGCAATTTCATTACCCTCGACGAAATGTTCGCAGGCTCGCACAACCTATTGGCGCAAGCCTACAGCCCAATGACCGTACGCTTTTTCATGCTGCAAGCCCACTACCGCAGCCCGCTCGATTTCAGCAACGAAGCGCTGCAAGCCGCCGAAAAAGGGATGAAACGCTTGTTTGAAGCCATACAGACGCTCCACAAGATAACGCCCGCCGGCGGCGGCGAAGACCCAACCGTAGAAGGCTTCATACAAAAAACCTACGCCGCGCTCGACGACGACTTGAATACGCCCATTGCCGTAGCCCATTTGTTTGACGCCGTACGCTTCGTCAACGCAGTGAACGACGGAAAAGACACGCTGACGGCTACCGGCAAAGCAAAGCTGCAACAGCTGTTCGACGGCGTGCTGACCGACACCTTAGGCATTGCCAGCGAGCAGCAGCAAACAGGCAACACCGCCATACTGCACGGACTGATGAACATGACGCTCGAAGCCCGCAACCTTGCCAAAGCAAACAAAGACTGGGCTGCCAGCGACAAAATCCGCCAACAGCTATCCGACTTGGGCATTACCGTGAAAGATACGAAAGACGGCACGGTGTGGTCATTGGAGTAAACCGCCCCACCCGAAGCTACACATACGAAGACGGAACTTCCGGATTCGAAGACGGAACTTTCGGAGACGAAGACGAAACTTTCGGAGACGAAGACGGAACTTCCGGAGACGAAGACGGAACTTTCGGAGACGAAGACGAAACTTCCGGAGACGAAGACGGAAAAATCTTTCATTTGCCGGAGGGCTTCCGGCAGCAGGTAAAAGGATGTATAGGCGGTTGTAGATAGTCTAAATGTTTATTTCATGGGGCGAAAGAGGTTGGGGGCTTTCAATCTTCATCGCGCTTTGCGCATCGCTTGTTGCGCCGTGTTGCTTTTTTATGTACATTTGTACCCAAATTTGATTTTATGCTGCTTCTTTCTCCAAAACAGTGGGCTGATTACGAATTAATTGATTGCGGAAACTTCGAGAAACTCGAACGTTTCGGCAGCGTCGTTACGGCACGCCCCGAGCCTAAGGCAGTCTGGCAGAAATCGCTGCCCGACAAGGAGTGGAACGCCATGGCGCATACGCGGTTTACGGCGGGCGCGGGGTTCGGGAAGTCGGGAAAAGAAGACAGCGGTACGTGGCAACCGCTGAAAAAAATGCCTGCACAATGGACTATCGCCTATCGCCAAAGCGGGTGGAATATGCAGATGCGGCTCGGACTTACGTCGTTCAAGCACGTAGGCGTGTTCCCCGAACAAGCGCCCAACTGGGACTATATTTTTTCGACCGTCGGCACGCTCGGCGTCCTTCGTCCGAAAGTGCTGAACCTGTTTGCCTACACCGGCGGCGCATCGTTGGCGGCACGGGCGGCAGGCGCTGAGGTGTATCATCTCGATTCGGTGCGGCAGGTGGTAACGTGGGCGCACGGCAATATGTCGCTGAGCGGCATGAACGACGTCCGCTGGGTGGTGGAAGATGCGCTCCGTTTCGTGAAACGCGAAGCGCGGCGCGGCAACCGTTACCACGGAATTATCCTCGACCCGCCGGCGTACGGTCACGGCGTGGACGGCGAACGGTGGAAGCTCGACGAGTGTTTGCTCGATATGTTGCAGGAATGTCGCAAAATATTGCTTCCGAAAGACAGTTTTTTATTACTGAATTTATATTCCAACGGATTCTCGTCGCTCGTCGCCGACACGGTTACGCGCAACGTGTTTGGCGAAGCAAAAGAACGGGCGTTCGGCGAATTGTTTTTAGAAGACAGGTTCGGGAAACGAGTATCATTAAGTGTTTTTTCAAGATTTAAACAATGAAATATTTTTCTCATAAAACTATTGCCGCCATCGTGGCTTTGATAGCTGTGGCGGGCGGTGCGGGCATCGCCGAGCTTTCGGTTTTGCACGTTCATACCGGATGGTTGCTGCTGTCGTGCGCGGTTATCTTTTTTATGCTCTATGCCCTTGTTTATAGTACGCTGCACCGGTTTGTCGTCAACGGGCTTACGCCGCTCTATAAAACTATTTACAATGCCGAAACTACCAAAAAAGACCTCAAAAGCAAGGATATTGTCGAAAGCGTACAGCGCGACGTAATAGATTGGGCAAATAAAAAAACGGAAGAAATAAGCCAGTTGTATGAAATGGAACGTTTTCGTAAAGAGTTTCTCGGCAACGTGTCGCACGAATTGAAAACGCCTATTTTTAACATTCAAGGCTTTATCCTCACGCTGCTCGACGGCGGTATGAACGACCCCGACATTAACCGCAAATATCTGGAACGGACAGAGAAAAGCGTGGAACGGCTCATCAATATCATGCAAGAGTTGGATGTCATTAACCGCATCGAAACAGGACAATTGCAGCTTTCGAAGACTACGTTTAACATCGTGTCGCTGGTCGAAGAATTGTTTGAGTCGTTTGAACTCACCGCCCAAAATAAGCACATCGGCTTGCGCATACACGCTCCCGTAGGCGGGAAGGTAATGGTTTACGCCGACCGCAAGCGTATTTCGCAGGTGTTGGTAAATCTCATTGCCAATTCCATAAACTACGGACGGGCGGGCGGCGAAACCGTAGCGTCGTTTTCGCACTTGCCCGACCGCGTGTTGGTGGAGGTAATCGACACGGGCATCGGCATCAGCGCCGACGCGCTGCCGCGCATTTTTGAACGGTTCTACCGCGTAGATAAGCACCGCTCGCGCGAATACGGCGGAAGCGGGCTGGGGCTTGCTATCGTGAAACATTATATTGAAGCGCACAACCAATCGATTAACGTGCGCAGCGAACTCGGCAAAGGTTCTACTTTTGCTTTTACATTAGATAAACCCAAATAACACACAATAAATTATGCAATTTTTAAGTATTACATGGAACATTAACCCCGAACTGATAACCATAGGTCCTATCCACCTGCGGTATTACGGACTGCTCTTTGTGAGCGGTTTTATCCTGAGCTATTGGCTGTTTACACGCATGTTCAAGCGCGAAGACATTCCGTTAGCCGTATTGGAAAAACTTACCGTCATTGTAGCGGTAGCCACGTTTGTAGGCTTGCGGCTGGGGCATTGTTTTTTCTATCAGCCCGACTATTTTCTGGCGCATCCGCTCGAAATTGTTTTGCCTGTACGCTTTTCGCCTAATTTTGAATTTATCGGCTACCAAGGGCTGGCAAGCCACGGCGGCGCTATCGGCATCCTGCTCGGACTGTGGTATTTTTGCCGGAAATACAAAAAAAACTATATGTGGATACTCGACCGCATTGCCATTGTCATACCCTTAGCCGGCTGCCTTGTCCGCCTCGGCAATCTGATGAATTCCGAAATCTACGGCAATGTAACCAACCTGCCGTGGGGATTCATTTTTGTGCGCGAAGGCGAAACGTTGCCGCATCACCCGACGCAAATTTATGAAGCATTATCGTATCTCGCTCTTTTCTTCATACTGAACAGGCTTTACTACCGTTCGTCGCTTTTCGGCATCCGCTTTACGCTTAAACGCGGCATGTTGATAGGCATTTTCCTCATCATATTATTTACGGCGCGTTTCCTTATCGAATTTATCAAAGAACCGCAGGTAGGATTTGAAGAAAATATGCTGTTCAACATGGGGCAACTGCTTAGTATTCCGTTTATCGTGGGGGGCGTTGTGATCATGTGGTGGAGTGCAAAACAGAACGTACCATTCAATAAAAACAACTCATAGAATATGTCATTACAATGTGGAATCGTGGGCTTGCCCAACGTAGGAAAATCAACTTTATTCAACTGCCTGAGCAACGCGCGGGCGCAGGCGGCAAATTTCCCTTTCTGTACTATTGAGCCTAACGTAGGCGTCATTACAGTACCCGACACGCGGCTTGAAGATTTGGCAAAACTTGTGAATCCGCAAACGGTAACGCCTACCACCGTAGAGATTGTGGACATCGCCGGATTGGTGAAGGGCGCAAGTAAAGGCGAAGGACTTGGCAACCAGTTTCTCGCCAACATCCGCGAAACCAATGCCATCCTGCACGTATTGCGCTGTTTCGACGACGGCAATGTGATTCACGTGGACGGCTCGGTGAATCCAATACGCGACAAGGAAATTATTGATACCGAACTGCAACTCAAAGACCTTGAAACGGTAGAAAACCGTATTAATAAGGTGCAAAAACAGGCGCAAACAGGCGGCGACAAAGCAGCAAAACGCCTGTACGACATTCTTGTAAAACTCCGCGATGCGCTGGTGCAGGGAACGTCGGCACGCGCCGTAACGTTCGACAATGCCGACGACCGCAAGACAGTACGCGAATTGTTTTTACTTACCGAAAAGCCTGTGCTTTACGTCTGTAATGTGGACGAAGCCGCTGCCGTAACAGGCAACAAATATGTGGACGCCATACGCGAGGCGATAAAGGATGAACAAGCCGACATATTGATTATTGCCGCCAAAACCGAAGCAGAAATTGCGGAACTTGATACTTACGACGAACGGCAAGAATTTCTTACAGAAATAGGACTGCATGAATCGGGCGTCGTGCGCCTCATTCATGCGGCTTACAAGCTGTTGAATCTCGAAACGTATTTCACGGCAGGCGAAAAAGAAGTGCGGGCATGGACGTATATAAAAGGTACGAAAGCGCCGCAAGCAGCAGGTATTATCCATACCGATTTTGAAAAAGGTTTTATCCGCGCCGAAGTGATAAAATATGACGATTATTTGCATTACGGCTCTGAAGCGGCTTGCCGCGACGCAGGGAAAATTAATGTAGAAGGTAAGGAATATACCGTTCAAGACGGCGATATTATGCACTTCCGTTTTAACGTATAAAAATTTTCTGGTTGAAATCCAATCATTTGAAAAATATTTTTCAAATGATTTCCATTATTTATAGGTTTGGCACGGATTTTGCAACATATATTAATGAAAACAATTTTCATAGGTTTCTAAAGGTTTGGTTAGAGAGCGGAAGATGGACAGCAGTCTGTCTTCCGCTCGAATTTTAGGCGGTAGCCATCTTTTGCCAAGTGACATACCGGATTATCCTCGCAGCCTCAATATTTGTGTGATTGGCACAGCGAAAACAAAAAAAACGTATCTTGGGGCTTAATGGAAAAAAATAATTACCTTTGTAGCCGATAAATAATATGGTTTATTCATTTAAAAATTAATAGACAATGAAAATAATTATGTGTATCTGCCTTTTAGCGTTGAGTAATGTTTTTTTATCTGCGCAAACATTGACTGTCAAAGTGGA
>JAITPN010000012.1 GCA_031289415.1 Prevotellaceae bacterium
TCCATTGGAAATGAAAGACAAATTACATGCCGGCGCACACGTTGAAAGGAACAACAACCCTTTCTGCCCCTCCATGTCCAACGCTCCGCTTTCCGTTTTTAAATATTTAGGCGTTTACCCCCCCCCCCCGCTAATAATCAGCTACTTACAGCGATTCCCTTTTTTGGGAATGTCTTTCACGGCGCAGCGGACGCTTCCGCTTGCTTCTATATCTATATCTGTAAAATCGCATCTTCCCCACAACTTTTTGGGCATCCCCCAAAAGATTGGGGCGTTGAACTGTTGAGTCAACAGAAACGATTAAACAGTTCAACAACTCAACAGTTAAACAAACAAAACAATGAAACATTTTCTAAAACATTTTGATATGAAACAAAACAAATTATTTTTTTGCGCAGCGAGCCTCATAGCAGGCTTGGCGCTGGTTTCCGCTTGCAGCGGAGATGATCCGGTAGAACCGGCGAAACTTAAGGTATCGCCCGCTACTATTACGACTACCGCCGATGGCGGGGCTTCGACGATTACGGTGGACGCTAATGTGGAGTGGACAGCCGTAAGTGATGAACTTTCGTGGGTTGGGATTACGGGAGAAACCAAGACCTCGTTCGTGATTAACGTAACGGCAAGTACGGTTACCGAGCCGCGTACGGCTACAGTTACGGTGTCGGGCGGCGGATTGACGGAAAGTATTACCGTAACGCAAGACGCCTTTGTGGTTGGCACCACGGTGCTGTCCGTATCGCCCGAATCGGCGGACGTAGCAGCGGCAGGCGGCACGTCGGAGTTTACCGTAACGTCTAATGCCGACGCATGGACGGCTGAAAGTAATCAGACGTGGGCTAAGGTATCGCCCGCAAGCGGCGCGAACAACGGCAAGATTACCGTAACGTCCGAAGCGAACGACGGCGACGCACGTACGGCTACGATCACCGTAAAGGCTGGCGACAATACGAAAACCGTAACCGTGAAGCAGGCGAAAACGGCTGGCGTGGAAACAACGCTCGACGTAACGCCCGCCTCGGCTAAAGTAGTGGAGGTAAGTGCAACCGCAGACTTTGTTGTAACGTCCAACAGCAACTGGACGGCTGAAAGCAGTGAGACGTGGGCTGTTGTATCGCCCGCCAGCGGCGCGAGCAACGGTACGATAACCGTAACCACCGAAGCGAACGACGGCGCCGAACGTTCGGCTACCATTACCGTGAAGGCAGACGACAAGACGAAAACCGTAACCGTAACACAGGCGGCAAAAGGAGCATACTTTAAGGGTATTACCCTGCCTTATACGGAAGAGGGCGTGTATTCGGCAAAAACCGTACAGGGATATCCGGGCGACTGGAGTCCTTCATGCGGCGTTTTGGCTTACAAAGTAACCCTCGCGGAAGACGGCGTATTGAACGTGGTCGACAAAAAATCGCCTACGCATGCACTCTGGTGGCTGATTTACGGAAGCGTAGAAGATGCTAAGACAGGCGAATGGGGCGTGGTGTCAGGCGACGGTACGGCATCAAAATTCCTTACCGCAGGCACTTATTATATTGTAGGTATTTCTAATGCCGGATTCGGCGGCTACGAAGATGTAACGCTTGACGACGAATATAATGCGGAAATTACTTTCACGCCGGGCAGCCCGTATTTTAAACTCTCTGCCGACGATTTACCCTACTCGGCTTCGGGTACTATCAAAGATGCGGAAACGTTCTATAAATATGGCATGCCGTGGGGTACATCCGACGCATTGGTTGTGGAAATAAAATTAGCAGAAGAAACTACGCTTTTGATTACTCCAAGCGCCTCGCTCGTACCATTCATCTACGACGACGCAACTGCGGGCGGTTGGGATTGGTTGCTCAATGCCGACAAGCCTTTTGAATACACGTTTGAAGCCAACAAAGTCTACTATTTGGTACATACCATTGCAACAGATTACGATGCTAATTCTTCATACGACTTGTCGATAGCTGTTCCTCCCACCTTGCAAACATTCGTTGTGCCGGACGATGCCGCAGTGGGCGATACATGGAATTTGAAAGACTCGCGCGACGCCCAAGTGTATCCTGTGGTAAAAATGGCTGACGGTAAAGTTTGGCTGGCGAAAAACCTTAACTATACTACCGGCTTGACTGAAGGAGATGGCGTTTATCATTGTCAAGAGGGTCGTTGCGACCGTTGGGGCGTGCATTACGGATGGAGCACGGCACAAACTGTCTGCCCCACAGGATGGCATGTACCTACAGAGGCGGAAGCCCATGCGCTTCAAGACGCTCTTATTGAAGTATACAGTGTAAAGGAAGATGCAATAGCTGCTTTGGCTTTACCCAACGACCCCGGAGCGGGATTCGACTATTGGGGAGACGATACAGGTTATAACAATGCCACCAAATTCAATGGTATCGGCAGCGGTAGTATGTACGGAGCCGGAGCGCCCGACCATTTTCCGAATTTATCGCGTAGTTGGGTAAATGAAGGAAAGTTCGAATTTGGTTTTGGTGGCACATATTGGGCTGTGGAAGGTTTTAGTCCAGCCGAATATTTTACTGTCCGTTGTATTAAAGAATAATTTTAATTTTTTACTTTTTTATTTATAGAAGGGAGGCGCGTAAGCGCCTCTTTTCGTTTTAATGGATGAAGCAAAAAATACGACGGAAAAACCCTTCACGCATTTCTCTTCACCCTTCACTTTTTAAAAAAAGTATTACCTTTGCCGGAGATTAATAATTTCAAAATATGAAAAAGACAGCCATTTTGATGATGACGATGCTGGCATTTCCGCTTTTCGCACAAGTGAAAGTGGTGCGGGACGCCAAGACGAAACAAGCGCGGACGGTGGAAATAACGCCCTTGCCGCCGGTAGTAGAGCAGTACGACGCTTTTGCGTGGCAATCGGACACACCGGCGGATTGTCCGTTTGTGCAGTCGGAAGCCTTGAGCAAAATAGCGTTCTTGGGCATTAAAAGCGGTTTTCATTTTGCCGACACTTGGTATCCGACTTGGGGCGACGACGATTTACTTTATTCGCCTTACACCGATGGCGTTTGCTGGCGTTTGGACGGTGGTAACGACCGTAGTGGGAGCGGCGGTGAAGCAGCTGTTACCGGACAAGGCGTGATGGAAGGCGACGACCCGCTCGCGCTCGTGGCGTACAGTCTGGGCATACAGCCGGCTTCGCCAAAGCCTTATGAAGGCAGGTATCCTTGCGGAAGTTTGATGTACAACGGGGTATGGTACTACGGCACTTATTGCCTCGGACCTTCGGGATGGGTAAATTATGGCAACACGGTGTACAACTGGCCTTGGTTGGGTCCTTTTGTAGGTTTTAGAATATCTACGGACAAAGGACATTCGTGGAAAGATTGCCCCCATACGCCCTCAAAATCTATTTTCGGCGAAAGCGGATGGAACGGTTATCCTGTGAAAATCGGCTCGCCTCACTTTGTGGATTTCGGGAAAAACATGCAGTATTCTCCCGACGGAAAAGCCTATATGGTGGCGCACGGCGCAGATATAAATGACTCGAAACCGCGATTTGGGAATGCAAGTTGGATAACAGGAGATAATGTTTACATGTTGCGGGTTACGCCTTCGGAAGAAAATATGAACGACGCCTCGAAATGGGAATTTTACGCCGGAAAAGACGCTGACGGAAACGCTGTGTGGACAAATGATTTTTCGCAAATCAAACCGCTCCTTGAATGGAACAACAATATGGGTTGCGTAACGGTTACTTACAATCCGGGTTTGAAAAAGTACCTGATGTGTGTTACCGACGGTGGAAATACTTGCTCCAGAATGAATACTTATCTGCTGGAATCCAATTCATTGACCGGCGATTGGAAGTTAATCACCTATATGAAAAATTTCGGCGAACAGGCATATTTTGTAAATATTCCGTCGAAATTCATTAGCAAAGACGGTCATACGATGTGGCTGTTGTACTCAGGCAATTTTGCTACCAACTGGAATGGCGAAGATATCCAGTCCAATCCTGTGGGAAGCCACTACGGGTTAGTGATGCAGAAAATTACACTCTATTAGGAAAGTTACAAATCGGGTTAGCGCTTTTCGTTTTTCCGTTTGGCGGCATAAATGCTGATATTTATATCGAATCCTATCAATAAAAATATGGCATTTAGATAGATATACATTGTCAATACCAAAATCGTTCCCAGCGAGCCATAAAGCATGTTGTAGCGCGTCCAATTCGTGATATAGAAACTAAAGGCAAACGTAGTAATAATAATCAGAAAAGCCGCTATTTTTGCGCCTACCGAGAACAGCGGAAATGCTTGGCGGTCGGTGATAGCCATGCGATAGAGGAATGAAATGATGAGCAGCGCCATGAAAACCACCAGCGATAGACGAAATAAATACAGTCCATAGTACAACACTTGCGACATAACGCCTGAAATGCGTATCATGCCGAGTACGCTGTTTCCAAACATGATGAGCATTACCACCACCGCAAGCATCATTCCCACGACCAAGAGAATAATCAGCGAATTAATCCTTCTACGGAGGAAATTGTAGGTGCTGAATTTGTAGTAAGAATGAGAAAAAGAAGTAATCAAGCTGTTGATGCCGTTTGTGGCGAAATAAAGCGACAATAAACCGCCGATAGAGAGCAAACTGCCTTTTTTCTGGGTTACGATATAAGTAATGGTAGGATCAATGACTTGCCACACCTGTTCGGGAATAAATGTTTTCAACAAATCCAAAAGATTGGCTTGAAAACCGGCTAAAGGAATGTAAGGAATGACGGTGAACGCAAACAGCAAAAGCGGAAACAACGCCGTCAAGAAATTAAATGCCACAGCAGCAGCCCTCTCGGTGATGTAGCCTTTAGCAAGTCCTTTCCAAAACATACCTCCCACTTCGTACAACGATTGCCCCTGCAACCCCGGAAAAGTTATTTTCTTGGAATATAATAATCCTTTTATAATCAGATTTTTATATTTTTGCTGTGCATGCTTTATTTTCCCCTGTAATTTCATTGTTGATGAGTATTGAGAGCGTACAAATGTACATAATTTTATTAAATATACAACTATATGACAAAAATAAATAAAATATCGAAGCTAAAGTGTAACTTTTTTGCATTTCTTGCGTCAAAAGGGAAAATAAGTTAACTTTGCATCTAAATATTAATTATTATGTGCCGATTTTCAAAAAAATACATGATTGTATCATGAAAAATATCATCGCTTTTTCAATAGTTGTTCTGATGCTGTTTCACGCATCATGTGTGGGAAAAAAATGTGAGATAGAAAATCTAACCGATAGAAAATGTTTGGATTCTACATTATTATATAAAGCAGATTCTTTAAAAACAATAGCTATCGGAAGTGACATTACGGCAAATCCATTAAGCTCTCAATTTTATGATAATAATGGAATTACAGAGTATATACTATTAGATGAAAATAAACTGTATTTTTTTAATTATGAAACAGGCATGTTAAGTCGCCAAATGAAAATCAGCACTTCTGAAGATACAGGATGTGGTATATTAAACAACTACTCGGGATTTTTTTATCACACTGCTGATTCTATTTTTGTATATAACTATCGCTTAAAACGAGTATTTTTAATTGATTCCACTTCAAATATTAACAATAAATGGAATATTTTACGTAAAGACTTGGCAAAATATCCTGTTGATCCTGAGTCTTTAACATCTTCTCCAATATTGTTTGTGAATAATCACCTTATTTTATCCGGAACGGAACATGGACAACCTGCTGATGCTACTTTTGACAATAAACCTATAAGTTGCATAATAAATTTGGCAACCAATGAAGTTACATACGGCGGTGGCTACCCTCAACAATATAGAGATTGCAATTTCGGCGGCGTTTATTTTAATGAAATATTTCATACGGTAAATAATGACAAGAATGTAATTTTATATAGTTTTCAGGCAGATCATTATGTATATCAATACAATGATAATGTATCGGACGGTAAAATGATATATGCCGGTAGCCGGTATATAAAGAAAATAGAATCATCAAACCTCTCGTTTTTAGAATTATATAAAAATAAAGACAAACGGATAGAATATTATGTCAGTCAACCATCCTATATGAATATCTTATACGATAAGTACCGGAAATTATATTACAGAATTGCATCAACGCCATTGTATAATTGGAATGTAGAGAAACGAACTTTTCAAAAACCTTTTTCCATTATTGTGTTGAATACAGCGGGTGAAATTTTATCTGAAACTCCGATTTTTGAAAATTATGAGTTATTAAATTTACATAATATGCACGTTACACATGAAGGGATTATTATCCAAAAAAATAATAAAGATGAAAATAATATTTATTTTGAATTATATAAAATAAAATGAAACATTCTGTTTATCTATTCATTTTGATGCTTATGCTTGGTTGTAAAAATAACAACTACGATGACGTTTATATTGATTTGAAAAGCATAATCAATACGGAAAAATCTATTAATTTAAGTGCGCTTGCCGACTCCATTTCATATATACAATTGGAAACATCGGATGATTGTTTATTGCCTGAAAATATTGCTATAATTCACATGGATTCGACGGATGTTTTCGTAGTAGATAATAAATGTATATACCGATTTTCAAGTAATGGAACGTTTAAAAACAGGATTGGACGTATTGGCGGCGGACCCGAAGAATATCCTCAATTGCTATTTACGATTGTTGATCCTGTTAATAAATTGATATTTATATTAACCCACAATAATGTATTGTTTTTTTATAATTATGACGGACATTTCATCAAAAAAATAAAATTACAGGGTGAAATAAAATCCATTGATATACTGAATAATAATGAGATCGTTTGTACGTCTTGTGATTACGAAAATGGATTCTCGGCATACTTATTGTCATGCGATTATGATGGAAATTTATTGAATAAATATCTCTTGGAAAAAGACGACCACAGTTATCAACGAACGATGCACACTTCTTCCATTAGCTATAGTTTTCATCATGCACTACGAATTAAATCGCCTCATAATGATACGATATTTCAGTATAATAATAACGGCATTTCAAAGCATAAAGTACTAAGTTTAGGCAAGTATTCGCCTACAAGAGAACTTGTTGAAGATGTAAATCGGAAGCATGAGTTGTATGCAAATTATGTACAAATATTAGCCATTACAGAATCGGATAATTATTTATTTTTGCTTGCATTTAAAAATAATATTCGAGGAATTATTGTTGAAAAAGCGAATCATAATATCGTATTTAACAAAGAAATAGAAAATCCTAAAAAAGGAGGAGGCATACATAATGATGTAGACGGCCTTGCCACATTCTGGCCAATGATGTATTGTTATAAAAATGCTGTTGCCCGAATTGTTCATCCTTCTTACATTTATGAGAAAAGTAATGATGAAAATCCATTGATTCAGATTGTATATCTGAAAAATATTCAAAAAATAGATTAATTTAACGCAAAAAAATTGTACTTTTGCATCTAAATATCATTTTTTGAAAAATACATGATTCTATTATGAAAAATATTTTGTGGGTATGCCTGCTCCTTTCAGGCAATATTTTAGCGAAAGAGCCGTTGAAAGTGCTTATTGTTACCGGACAAAACAACCACAACTGGCAAGCGAGCAGTGTGATACTGCAAAAGTACCTGAACGAAAGCGGTGTGTTTAAAGCCGACGTCGCCGTTTCGCCTGCCAAGGGAGAAGACATGTCCGCTTTCCGCCCCGATTTTTCGGCATATAAAGCGGTGGTGCTGGACTACAACGGCGCGGCGTGGGCAGACGCAACCAATGCCGCCTTTCTGGACTATGTCAAAAAAGGAGGCGGCGTAGTGGTCTATCATGCCGCCGACAATGCGTTTCCAAATTGGAAAGAATATAATGAAATCATAGGCTTGGGCGGATGGGACGGTCGGGACGAAACCCACGGCGATTACGTCTATTTTTCGGATGGCAAAGAGGTGCGGGATAATACCCCCGGTATTGGCGGAAGTCATGGAAAACAACACGAATATACGGTAACGGCGCGGCGCAAAAAACATCCCATCATGAAAGGATTGCCCGACAAATGGACACATGCGCAGGACGAACTGTACGACCGCCTGCGCGGACCTGCCGTAAATATGACCATTCTGGCAACCGCATATTCGGATAAAGCCACCGGCGGCACAGGGCGCGACGAACCGGTATTGATGGCGATTCATTGGGGAAAAGGACGCGTTTTTCATACCGTATTAGGGCATGTAGGTGACGAATCCCGACATTTGGCGGTAGAATGTGCCGGATTTATCCATACGTTTCTCCGAGGAACGGAATGGGCGGCAACAGGCAAAGTAACTTTAAAAATGCCTGCCGATTTCCCAAAAAAATAGTGAGAATTAGAAAAATGCGATGGAGCTATATAAACTTGAAATTAAAACGCCGAAAAGCATCTATATTGATATTCTAATTAAGAAAAATCCATCATCACTACTATAAGCAACAGCGTATATTATTTTTTCATCTTCGTCCACAGCCAAACAGCGCATATCTATTCCCACATGGTGTTCAGCAACAGGATTGCCTTCAAAATCAAATATCTTTATACTTTTTGCACAATATGGATTTTCTTCTACAGTTTTCCCATTGTGAAGCGCATACACATAATTATCTGTTACATAAATATCTTCAAATCCTCGAATATATGATCCGTCTTTCAATAATTTCGTTAGAAGCAATGTTTTTATTTTTACCATTCTATCAGGGCGTCCATTTAGCTTATATATTTCTAACAACCCAAAGTTATAGGATGCAAAAACCGCATATTGCCTATTGGGTGTTACTTTAAAACAAAAAATATTATTAAACAAAGCGGTTTCTATTTGTTTATTTATTTTTGAATTGGAATGATATTCTATATCGGGATATTTTTCAAATGAATGGATTAACTCCAATGAGTCATTAAATACCACAAACCGGTTTTCATCCAATATTCCATTCATTCCGCAAGCTAAATAATAGTTCCCAATATCAAAAAAATCCACTATATATAGCCCATATTTTCCAGCCGTTTCTAATGTATTTTTACTGGAAATAAATCGCCCATCCGAACTATAATAGCATAAACGTCTTCCCCCGTGGTCAAAAGTTTGGATTTCTCCTTTTTCTCTATCATAGATGGGATTCCAATTAATCTGTAACATGTCTCCCGGTCCGATTCCTTTCTTCCCAAATTCAAATTTCAGTAATCCTGAATTTCTATCAACGGCATGAAAAAAAGCATCCTGTCCCTCTCCGTCTTGAATGATTAAATGTGTATCCGTTAAAAGCATATTTTCAGGAAATCCAATTAATAAATCCGTGTCAACTATCTCATACGAAATAGTATCCGTATTTATAAACTCAATGTCAGAAACCTGAATAGCCGATTGGTTGCACGAAAAGCACAACAGCAATATGGCGAATGTAATAATTTTATTATTTATTTTCATTTTATTATTATTTTCTCATTTTTTCGCGGAGGAAAACCAACCGGTTTCAATTTTTTCCCCACCCCCATAAACAAAGGCAGAAATAGGAACGTCCCCACCAACGACATGGTTAATCCGCCGATAGTGCCTGCCGCCAGCGGAAACCAGAACGCTTCTTTTTCGCCAATCATAAAAGGAATAAACCCAAGTACGGTAGAAATAATCGTCAAAAATACAGGACTCATTTTTGCGCTCCAAGCCTTGATATAAGCCTTGAGCGGAGCGATTGTCCATCGCCGCCGGATATTATTATATTCATTCAAAATATAAATATTGGCATTGACGGAAAGTCCGCAACTTAACACAAACGAAGCAAAACCGCCTTGGTCGAAATTCAATTTAAACCATGAAAAAGTAAGGAAAATACCGATGAAGGCAATAGGTATGACGAAAATCACGGAAAGAGGCTGCCGCAAGGAATTGAACAGGATGCTGCACATGAAATATATAATCACAAAAATCAATAGCAACAACACGTATTGTTTTTTGTTATCCTGCCCCCAATTCCAATTATATCCTTCTTTGACGACGGTATAACCCATCGGCAAATCCGCCTTAATTTCGTCAATACTGTTGTCCAACATTTTATTTCCTTGTTCGTATGCGCCGACATAATCATACTGTAGGCACAGTTTGTATTGTTGGTTTTCTTTCACAATATTTTGCGGGGCTTGTGTTTTTTGTATGGAAGCAAGCGTGTTCAGTTTATATTCCTTGCCGCCCGCGATGACGCCGGGGATATGTTCAAGACTCCACACGTCGTATTCCTGCGATTGCAACGAGTGCAGTACAACACGCTCCAATCCGTATTCGCTCGGCAGCTGCCCTGCTTCTATTTCTCGTCCGAAAACAGTGTGTAAAGACGCGAACAGTTGGTAAGGTTGTATACCGGACTGCGCCAAACGTTCGTAGTTCAAATCAAAGGAAAATTCCTGATAGTCGTCTTTATACCAACTAAATTCCGAATTAATAACCACATCCTTAATACGCCGGTGTTCCAATAATTGTATCTTAAATTTTTCCGCTAATTCAATGAGTTCATCATAATTAAATCCGTACAGCACCACCCGGTACGAACCGGCGTTCTCGCGCACATCGTTGTTGAAACCATCGCCGACGCCGTAAACGCCCCAACTTCCGCCGCCTAATTCCAACGATTTGCCGATGATTTTTGATTTCAGCAAATACGGAAATCCTGTATGTTCGCTTTCTTTTGTAAACTGAATGGATATTCCGGCATGGCGGGCATTGTCGATATTAGTCTGGAACTGTTGTACTTCTGGAAATTTGCTGATATAACTTTCCATCCGTTGAATGAGGTTGTTCATCTGCGTGATGGTTGAGCCGTTCGGCAAAGTTGCCGTAATGTAAATAGACGTCCGCTGCCGGTCGGTGAAATAGCTTCCTTGAAACACTTTTTCGACAAACAACCGCAGTGTACCGCCCATACAAACGTCAACATACGGTTTTAGTTTTTCCTTATAAAATGAAGAGCCTAACGTGCTGTTATACACTTCGCTCAATTTGTCGTTACTCTCCAATTTATCAGGTAACAGAAACACAGGCAACCCAAAAATAAAAATGATAAGCAGGCATGCCCACACACGCCACCGCCATGTAAAACGGCAAAAAGAGGCATAGCGCCGGTGTGTAAACATGATGATGCGATAGCGTTTTTTGCGATACGTTTTATGATATTGCCCGATTTTCAGTTTTTCGAGCAGCGCCGGCACTAAAAACAGGGCAATGGCTAATGATATTATCAAATTTATAATGATCACCATGGCAAAATCCTGCAAATTCAAACGGATGCGTTCGTCCATAAAAAAGATAATAATCAACGAAGCCACCGTGGTGATTGTCGCCGTCAAAATAGCCAAAAATGCTTTTTTATTGTTTCGTCGGATAATTTGGTCGGACATGACGATGGTGTTGTCAATAATCAATGTCAAGGATATTGTAATACCGGCAAGCGAATACAACTGCATTTCCAATCCGCCCCAAAAATAAAAGATGACTGCCACGGCAATGTTCATAGTCAGAGAAATGGCTATCATCAATAAATACTTCAGTTTGCGGTATATGAGCAATACAAAAACCAAAAGAATAATGAGGGTTAAGCCGCTGCGGAAATATATTTTGGATAGTTCGTCGCGGATATATTCCGTAGCGTCATAGCTGAGATGTATTTCGTAGCCCGCAGGAAAAACCAACGCCAAATTTTCCAACGTTTTTTTTACTTCGCTGCCTACGTTTAATTGATTGGCTGTTTCGTCGGCAGTGATGGATAAATAAATGGAATTTAGTCCGTTGATGCGGTAGTAACTTTGCGCTTCCTGTTCCACATGGATTACAGTAACCAACTGTGCTAACGAAATTAATTTTCCCTGCACATTTTTTACCCGAATATCCGCAGGATTGAAATTCGCCGCGTCGTTTTTTTCCATGAGGGCAACGCGAATCCATTGCGTATTGCCTGCTTCGTTTTCGACGGAAGCCGTGCCTAAAAATTCACGGTTCAAATAACTTGCTATCGCACCTTGTACATCCTGTATGGTAAGTTCCAATGTTTCCAATTGTTTGGAATCATATTCCAACCGCCATTCCATCGGCATTGCGCCGGTTACGTCCACACGGTTTACACCGACGATTTGCGCCAATTTCGGCTTTATGATATTTTCGGCAAATTGCCGGATTACAACCGGCGTAGCCGACGCATTAACCGTATAGCTCATAAACGGACGGCTGGCATTGTCGTCGGAACGGCTTACATGCACAGTCGGGTAGCTTGTGGTTTTGGGTAAATGCGACCACGTTTGCCTAATCACGGTAGATACTTCAAAGCGAGCCGCGTCAATATTCACATGCTTGTCAAAATCAATGGAAATGTATCCTCCGTTGACGCCCGACGACGATTTGATATTCTTGATGCCTTTAATCCGGCTAAGCATCGCTTCCAATTTCGAGGTCATCTCCGTTTCCACTACGCGCGGCGCGCTGCCTGCCATCTGAAAACCTACGCCGATGTGCGGCAAAGCCCTGTCGGGCGAAAGTTTGATGGTCAGCAATGGCGCTAAAGCCAATCCTACTAATGACAAGCAGGTAAAAGCCAAAATAATGGAAAATGAAGATATGCGTTTGCTCATCGTATTAAATCTCGCTCAAATGCTTCGAAAAGCGTTTCGTTTTTTTCAAAATCAAATAACGTAAGTTTCCGAATTTTGTAATAACTCAACCAATAATTTTTCAATGTCAAAATATAATTTTTTTGCGCTTCTTTCTGCCGGTTGAGAGAAAGCGTCAGGCTGTTGATGTCCACCTTCCCGATAATGAAACGGTCTTTGGTATTGGCATACGCTAGATTGGCTATATCCAACGCTTCTTCGGCGCTGCTAATCATGTGTTGTTGTATATTGAAATCGTTCACCGTCATGGCAACGTCCTGTTCGAGCGCTATTTCTTTTTGCTGCACGGAAAGTTGGGTTACATTCAAATTGTTCAATGCCATATTCGCCTTGCCTTTCCTGACGCCCCAATCTATTATGGGAATGGAGAAACCGATGGAAAACACATCTTGCTGCGTCGGGTTGCGGTAAGCATCCGTGAAATTAGGCGATACTTGATTAAAGCCCACGCTGGCTGAAAGGGATGCGTCAAATAAAGAGCTTTTTTTCGTGCGGTCAACTTCACGTTCGGCTTCCAGTATCTCTTGTTTATTGGCTAATATGTCGGGGTTGTTTTCGCGGATATATGCCGATGCCGCGCTAACCGATATTTCCATGTCTTTCGGACGTTCGGGCAATATCAACCGCACCTGCGTTTCTTTATCCATGTTTAAATGCGATACGAACGCAGACATTGCCCGTTTCAAAGCGATTTCTGCGTTTTTTAAGGTGTTTTTAGCATTTACGGCGTCAAGTTTCAAGGTCAATAAATCGGCTTGCGAAATAGAGGCTATTTTGTGCCGTTCCTGTCCGATACGGTATAGCGTATCGCTCGACGCTACATTTTCTACAGCCATGCTGTATTCGGTTTGCGCCATCGCCAAATCGAAAAAATATTGTGTGGACAGTTCCGAAATGGTTTCGCGGTCGTACAAATATTTTTTCTTAGCTTTTTCGTATTTCAGCGGTTCTATTTTCCTTTCCCACTTAAAACTGTTGAACCCGAACAAACTTTGAGAATAGCCCACGCGAAAAGGCACTGTGGTATATTGTGTGTTTATGCTTTCTCCGAAATTCCGAATAAAACCCAACTCCGAATCTACATAAAACGTACCGCCTGTAATGTCCAAATTTTGCCGGATAGATACATTGCCGGACGAATATAATGATTGCTGTTCGCGGTAAACGTCCACATTCTGGTCGGAATCATAGCGGCGGGTAATGTCGCGGTAGTATTGCAACGGCGTCATTTTCAGTTCGAGCGACGGAAGGCGTGCCGCTTTAAAAGCGCGAAACTCCCAATAGCTCGACCGGTACAAATTTTCGGCGCTGAATGCCTGCAACGAACTGTCGGAGGCAACCGTTATGGTTTGCTGTAAACTCAGCGTTATTTCACGTGATTGCCCTACTGCGTGAAAAGCAAAAAACTGTAGGAGTAAAAAAAATCCGGATTTTTTCATCTTCATTTGTTTTTAAGTGTTACTTCTTTTTCTATAAATCATCCAATATACCAACGGCACTACAAATAAACTTACCAATGTGCCGATAATCATACCGCCGATGGTAGCTACAGCCAGCGGTTTTTCCAACTCCGACCCCATGTCGCTGCTAAACAACAAGGGAAGCATACATACCACAGACGTCATGCTCGTCATTAAAATGGCGTTCAGACGCCGCCGTCCGGCTTCGTGTATGGCGTCCATGATGGCATAGCCGTCGCGCCGCAGTTGATTCATCACATCTACTTTCAAAATACTATCGTTGATGATAATCCCGCAAGTAACCACAATGCCGATTGCCGACATGAGGTTGAGCGAGTGTCCCAACACCAGCAATAACGCCAATGAGGCGGCTATGTCAATAGGAATTTCCAACAACACGATTAACGGCTGCAAGAAACTCTCGAATTGCGCCGCCAGAATAAAATACATCAGCAGTATGGATATAATCAATATCACGATTAATTCGTTTATCATTTTCCGGTTGGAAAAGAAAGAACCCGAAAAATCCACGTCCCAATGGTTGTCCGCCGCCGAATATTGAGCTGTGGTTTGCATGATTTTTTCCACGTCGGCGATATTATAAAAATCCAACGGAATATATTCCCCATTTTTGCCTGCTACGATGGTTTTGAGGTCTTCAGCCGGCGTGATGGTTAAAAATGTGCTAAGCGGAAAATAATTGACTTCTTTGTCGTCCAGCACAGGAATCATCAAACTGTTGATGACTCCGTAAACGTCTTGTCCGTCATTGCCGAGCACTATCGGCAAATATTGCTGGTAAGAGTGCAATACTGAAAATTCATTGTCTTTAAATCCTGCTTTCAAGGTCTGATACACGTCGTTGTACGATACATTATACAGTAATAATTTTTCGCGGTCGATATGTATATTCAGTTGCTTTTGGAACGCTACGCCCACAGGCGTTTCACCGGTGGATAGGCGTATTGTTTTTTCTATTTCGCGCACGGTTTGCACTTCAGGGATAGACGAACGGTTTTTGGCGTAATATTCCACCGTTAAATCCGGTTCGCCGGTGGTAAATATTTTCTCAAAAATAGTACCTGTGGGCGCAAAGGAAATAATAGCTTTCGGGTAATGCGCCGAAAAGTAGGTTGCCACCGCTTTTTTAATACTTTCCACGTCCTTTTTTTGCGGCGTTTTCAGGTAAAGCTGACATTCCGACGACGTTTGTTCTCTGTTGCGGTTGAGCAAGTACTGCTGCTGCGCAATCAATGCCGAATGTTCGATGGTCTGCGCATCCAAACCGGATAGCAGAGATTGTGTGCGCAGCATATTTTCACCGACATGTATATTTTCGTTCCATTCAATATCAACCAATATTTCATTTTGGCTTATATCCGGCATTTTTTCTTTTGGAATAGCGGTGAATAACATATAACATACAGGGAACACCGCCAACATGATGACCACAGTAAGCGCTTTATGCGAAAACACCCATCCGATGCCTTTGTCATACATTTTTTCGGTAAACGGTACGCGCGGCGGTTTTTTCGTCAACGTACCGTCCGGTCGTTTTTTATCCGGTTTCGACCGTTTAAACACCACTTTGTACAGCACCGGCAGCAGAATGATGCCTGTAACGTACGACACGAGCAGCCCCACGGCAACCGAAAATGCCTGATCAAAAAAGATTGCGCCGGCAATGCCGCTGAGAAATATCAACGGCACAAATACCACAATGGTCGTAAACGCCGAACTCAGCATCGGCGTAATCACTTCGTTCGTGCCTTTCATACACGCTTCGTCAATCGACAAGCCTTTCGCGCGGTATTGCCCAATATTGTCGGTTACAATAATGGAGTTGTCAATCATCATGCCCAACGCAAGAATCAAGCCTGTCAGCGATACGATGTTGAGCGTGATGTGGCACAGGTAGAAAAACAGTAAACTGACGACGAGCGACACAAACATACTCAACCCGATAATCAACGGCGACCGGACGTCGCGCATGAAAATAGCGGAGACCATACATACGAATATAAACGCCAAAATCAAGTTTTGCTGCAAATTGGAAATGGTAAAATCCAGCAACTCGGTTTGGTTTTGCGAAATGCTGAATTCGACGGTCGGATAGTTTGTACGCATCCGTTCCACCACTTCGTCCAACGCCTTTTGCATGTTCGCCATATTTTCGTCCGACTGCTTGATGATTGCCAACGAAATGGTACGTTTGCCGTTGTACAACGCCATCCCTTTTTCTTTTTCGGGCGCGGTTTCCACTTGCGCCACATCTTTCAGTTGGAAAATTTTGTCGTTTTTCCGCAGGTATATATTTTGTATATCTTCTACCGTGCGTATCACGGCTGAAAATTTAATGTTATACTCATAATGTCCGTCGCGGACAATCATGCTCCCCGGCTCAATATTGTTGTCTTTTAGCGCCGACTCAATATCATTCATCGTAATGTCGGTAATGGACATGGCTTTGTAGTCGGGCATCACAAGCACTTGTTTGCTTACCACGCCGGTCATGTCCACCATGGCAACCTGCGGCAGTTGCTCGATTTGACGCTTTACCACCATTTCCGTCCATTCGCACATATCCAAAAATGCCGAGATGTCGTTATTCTCGAACGGTTGGTCGTTTTTGAGCGTAAGATTCAGGTTGAACACAGGAATATCGGTAGCGCTGGCTTTAATCACGCGCGGGCGTTCCATGTCGCGAGGCAGGTTATTCATCGCGGCGTCTATTTTTTCATTCACTTCAATAAATGCCAGCTCTGTGTTTGCGCCATATTCAAAGCTGAGGCGGACGATGGCGCTGCCGTCGCGTGTTTCGGTGCGGACGTCGCGCAGTTTGCCTATTTGTATTAATTGTTGCCTGATGGGGGCTACCACCGTGTTTTCCAATTCGCGCGCCGCTTTGTTTTTCCCCGATATTTGCACGGTGATTTCGGGAATGGCAATGTCGGGCAGCAGCGATACCGGAATGTTGAGGTACGTGATGATTCCTAAGATAAAAAATGCCAAAAATGCCATGAATACGGCAATCGGGCGTTGAATGAGAAATTTAATCATAACTCGAATCGACCTTTAGTTTCACCGGCGCTTCGTGTGCAAGGTTGATATTCCCTTCGTAAATGATGCTGTCGCCCACTGCCAGACCTTCGGTGATTTCGTAGCCCGACACGTTTTCCAATCCGGTTTGCACGTAAACCCACCGCGCCAAGCCGCCGGTTAGCGTGAACACTACTTTTTTGTTGGTACGCAACACCAGCGCGGTTTTGGGAATAACCAAACGTTTGCCGAGCGAGCGTTGCAAACGTATTTTGATATTCATGCCGTCGTACAGGTTTTTTTCCACATTGCGGATAGCGGCTTTCACGCGCACCATGCCGTTTTTATCGACCGAAGGGTTGATTTCGGTGATGCGCCCTTCGCAGACGTAGCCGTCGGCGGCAAACGGCGACACTTCGATGAGGTCGCCGAGGTGCACAAACGGAAGTTCATTTTCTAATATTTTAAAATCTGCCGTGCGGCTGTTGTCAATGACGGTGCAAAAAGGCTCGGTCGTATTGGGCAGGTTGTATGTTTGGGTAAACAGGTTGGCTACCGTGCCGTCAAACGGAGCATACAACACCGCATTCCGGTAATTATATCCGGCTAATTTATACTGGTTTTCGCTTTGGTTGTAGTTGCTTTTTATTTTGGCTATTTGCCATACGTCGCGCGGGATTTTCGCCGTATCGTCCAGCGTGTAGCCTTGCCCGATAAGTACGTCCTGCAACTCCAGCGTGGCGCGTTCCTTGCTATCGACAGCTTGCGCCAGTTCGTTTTGCAATTTAAACACGTCGAGCATGGCAATTTTTTGCCCTTTGTGTACCTTGTCGCCGTTTTTGACGTAAATGGCGGCGATGTTTTCCTGCGTTTGAAACCGCAATTCGGCTTTGTTTGCCGACACCGTGCCGTTGGCTATCAATTCGTGCTGAAAATCGGTATAGTCCAAGCGCAGGGCGCGTACTTCGCTGAGTTCTTCGGGCAGCACGGATGACACGCCGCTCTCGTCCGTCGTATTTTTATTGGACAAGCAGGAGATGATGAAAAAAGAAGTGATAAAACAAGTCGCAAGTAACCGCATGATATTTTTTTGTTTATTTAGTTTACGTTAAATATTTCTCAAAGGTAACAATTATTTTTGATATACACAATTTTCACCACCAAACTTGCTGCCCATTTTCGTAGGTAAAAATGCGGTCTTCGACGCCGCGCGTGCAGTCGTGCAGCAGGAATAGCGCACCGGTGGGGCAATGGTCAAACGTAAGCGTTACGCCGTCAGCCGTTTTCCGCCCTAAAGAAATCCATCCATTATTGCCCCAATATTTCAGTTCATATTCGTCGCCGTAGGTGATGATATTGCCGTCGGTGCGGGGTATGTAGATTATCCGGTCGATGTGTTGCGGTGTGCCGAAATCCAAACCTACCCATGTGATTAATGAATCGGTTGATTCAAAAAACGTGAGCGGGTCATTGTCAAAGGCATGTTTTTTAGTAAAATTATCATGTTTTTTTACCAAATCATCTACCCTGTCGTTTGTCCCTATAATCGTTCCCTGACCGGTAATATTTTTTTCGTGTTGAAAGAGAATCAATTCTGCAAGGTTGCCGAAACCTTTCGGCGGAGCGTAGTAACGCCAATAGCGGTATTTTTTAGCTAACGTATCCAACCGTATTTCGCCGGGCAGCGTGCCGTATAATTCGATGGTGTGCAGCGTAACCGCATCGCCGAAATCCGCACGGTTTGCCGCCTGAATTTTTCCGCCCAAAATTACTTCGGCGGCGGCTTGGGTATAGCGGAACGAAGGATGCTTCCGGTTCAGCGTAAGCGTTTGTGTCCGGGTGGCATCGGGCGTAATAGTTTTCACTTCGCCGCGCACGGTCAGGATAAAAGGTTTTCCGGCAGGCACAATGCCGCCTTGTTCGCTCAGGCACACCGGCATATAAACCACATCCCTGCCCATATTTTTAAACACGGCTTTGTTGCCTGTTATTTTTCCAAAATGTATGGGATTCCAATACACATCGTTAAACACGGCTAAATAGGCATAATTTCCGGTGTGCCTGTCTAATTTTACGGTAATATCATTCGTCCGCTGGTATTCGCCGGTAACATCTTTTATATGTATGTCCCGAAGAAAATCAGGTACATATTTTTCAGACCGGTTCAATGCCGCCAATTCGGGATTAATGGCATAATACCGCCTGAATATTTTGGCTAACGGATAATTGATATACGGATTACCAAAATCATTATATGAATCGAAAGGATGAATTTTGCCGGTATTGTGCAACAATGCAGTCCATGAATGTCCTGTTCGTGTATTGGGTTGTTGCGGTGTGAAATCTATGACGCCCGGTATGCCTTTTGCCCGCATGATAGAAACCATTGCCATGTTGTTGTCGTCGCAACTTTTTTGCCGCAGCATCCGTGTCAGGCTTCGTATGCGCCTTATAGGAGGCACTTGTACTTCGATAAAATCTTTCGGACGTTGCGCAATAATCTTTTCGTGCACGGTAAGACATGCCCAGTATGCCGAATGATTATAGCTGGAAATATACGGCAAATATTGCAAGTTGCCGTAGCTGGTGTCCGACAAATATTCGCGCCAATTGTCGAATGTCTGACATTCGGCAACTTTGTACGGCAACAGGTATTCGCAAAATTCTTCAAAACCGAGATGCGTTGCCCAAGGTTCATTTTGCCATGTGTCGAATGCACGGTCAATGTTATCAATCAGGTAGTCTGCTTTGATAATTTGCAAGTCGGATACGACAGGCTGAAAATGATTGTATTTTGCAGCCACCGTTTTATACCGTGCAATGATTTCCTCTTCGCTACGTCCGGCATACAAATTAACGGAATCAAAGGCGTCATAATATCGCTCTGCATACGCTTGATTTTGATAAGAGTAATGTCCAAACATGTTTTCGATAAGAAACTGTGCGGCTTGCCGTTTTAACGGCTCATTTTCGTAGTGCGCCAATACTTTTTCCAATTCTGCACGGTTGTCGCCTGCCAACTGCAATGCTTGTGCCAAATAATTAGACGACGAGTTGCAACCCGCAAGCAAAAGTAAAAAGCACCACAGCACACATTTTTTCATAACGCCAAAATTAGTTTAAGGCTCTGCTGCCGTTCCCGATACATTCAATACAATACTGCCCGCTTCCGTATTGCAATGCACCGTAACCGTCTTATGAAAATACCCTTTTTCTTCGGGCGTGATTTTTACTTTTATTTCCGTGCTTTTGCCTGCGGCTATGGGCTGTTTTTCCCATTCCGGCACGGTGCAGCCGCACGACGCATTGACCGCTTGTATAACCAACGGCTGCGTCCCTGTGTTTTTCAACACAAAAGCCGCTTCTGAAGTTTTGCCTACCTGCAAATCGGTTATTTTTATTTCGGTTTGCTGCGGTTCGACTGTGGTAACAGGTATTTTATCGGCTTCTTCTCCGGTGATGATTTGCTTGTATAGCTCCCAGACTTTAGGGTTTAAAGTAGGATTGCCTATGGAAAGCACTTTGTTGTTGCTATCTAATAAAAAACATTGAAACTCTATTTGTGCAGGAAAATGATTTAACCGGTTAATGCTGTTGGTTCTATCAATATATACAGGATAATCAAATTTTTCTTTTTGGAATAAGTACATAATATCTTTTTCCCGCTTGGGATAAAAGTAAAATAGGAAAGCTACTTTACCCGACATTATTGAATCAGTTTCATGTATGAGGTGTTGCCATATAGACAAATTCAGCTTGCAACCAATACAGCCTATCGAATCGGTATAGACCAGAATACGATATGGAATCTTACTTATCTCAAAACAACTGACATCTCTGCTCATGTTGTAACAAGGTACATCCATCGGTAATGTAACTTTCCGCCCCGTCCATTCAGTAACTATCTGCTGCGCCAGAGTTCGTTGTTTGTTTTCCTTACATGCGACGCTTAACAATATAGTTATAAATAATATAAAAAAAACTCTCCACATTTTTAAACCAATTTTTACTATGTTATATTGACTTCAAAAACACCTTAATTCATTGACTTTTCTCTTTGATACTCAATTTATGAATTGTTGAAAAATGTCATTTTTTAATAATTTTATTATACTTTCTATCATCATCTTGAACAAATACTACAATTAAAACTTACAATTAGATGCTTAATACAAAATGTTGTTGTTAATTAACCTTTTTAACAAGCGTTTCGGCAGTTTTTTAGTTTTCTTTAATATCGAAATACATCAATGAATCATTCGGATCTTCAGCAATAACATATCCTTTCCTTTCGTCTTCATCTATAACTAAGCAACTGATTGTTTTATTGAACTGTAGTAATTCTATTGGATTTCCATTCCAATCATAGACAAGAATATTAGAACCTTTGCCTTCATAATTGTATTTATTTGGATTATAAACCACATATATATAATCATGAGAACATGCTACATAAACGATACCTATTTCAATATCAGCCTCTCTATCAGTACTAAGAATATTTCCAACTGTAAATTTATAACGATACTTTCCAAGAAGTTTGCTTTTAACCAATAAAGGCTCATTAAGGTTTAAAATATCATCATATATTTCAATAATATGTGACGAATATGTCAGTAAACGTTGCTTTGCCGGATGTTTTAAAAAATCTGTTTGATGAAACATTGCTCTTGCTTTATCAGGGATATTTTTTTCTCCATTCCAATAAGCAGGATATTCACCAAACTCTTTGAAAATTTCCCCTTTTTCAATTAATGCATAACGTTTGGGGTGAAATCCTGAAGATATAAATATAGAATCTGACAACGGATACAAGTGATTTGATTCAGGTGAGATTTGAAATAACTTTTTCATGTATTTGCTGCCTTCTGTTATCACAGACCATGGAATCGAATACAAAATATTTGCCTGACGATAATAAATGTATAAATTACTGTCGGTTCGCTGTATTTCTAAGGGACTAATAAGTTCATTCGGTCCATTACCAACAGAAACAATTTTACGGACTAAATTCAAGTTTTTTATATTAAAAACATGAATTAAAGAATCTCCTCTGAAATCATTTATTAGGATAAGACTATCATTCATAAGTAATTGCATTGATGTCCCTAAAATATCAGGATATTCTATTGAATGTAATTCAACGTTCTTCTTTACCTCAAATTCATCATCATACTTCTTTTCTTTTCCAATACAAGAAAAAAAGGAAAATAATATAACCAAAAATAATACTTTTTGTTTCATATTTTATAGATTAATAATATAGTTATAGTCACTAATGACTATAACTATATTAAGCAATTAAAATCTCAACAAGTTAGGATGGCTTGTAATATTTGAAAGTTCCATGTGGAGCTTCAACTGTGGCACACAAAACTCTCCCATATGGGCACCAAATCCTTGGATAATCTTTCTCTCCAGCTAAGGCTTCTACATTAGCCAACGCAAGGTCAGACAAGTTATCACTCTGTGAGTTCATACTCACGTTAAACGCTGCAATTGCTCCAATGGCTACCACCGAAGCAGCAATAATAAGTTTTTTTCGCATAATTAATTATTTTTTGATGTTAAATTTCTATCACTTTTTAAAAAACCATTCTGAAAAATTAATTTCCAAACAGATCTTCCATCCTCCTGGGCAATCATATACAGGTGCTTCACCACCCGACAATGCTTCCACATTAGCCAACGCAAGGTCAGACAAGTTACCACTCTGTGAGTTCATACTCACGTTAAACGCTGCAATTGCTCCAATGGCTACCACCGAAGCAGCAATAATAAGTTTTTTTCTCATATTAAATATTTTATTAAATTTATGGCGCAAAGTTAGCCGTTATATATTAGTCGTGCAAGATAGAAAACTATCTATTTTAGTCCGAACTGTTTTTAGTCAGTATTCCATTATTAATCGCTTTACGTATGGCTTTTTCCGAAACCCCTATCTCTTTTGCTATGGAGTTCACACTTTGGTTGTTGTTCAGGCAAGCCTGAATATGTTGGACTACTTCCGGCGTCAGTTTCCGGTGGTACTTTTTATTATTGCTTTCCGGCGTACAAGGCGTCTCATGCAATATCAACAAGTGGTTTGTGGCATACACAATAGCCTGTTCCATGTTGTGTACACAAAGCTTTTGAAATATCGCGGAGATTTTCCGCCCAAGCGTACTGCCTGCCATACAAAGCGCCTCGGCAATATCCTCGTGTTTCAATCCCTGCTTGGCATATCGGAGTATTTTTCTGTCCTCTTCAGACAGCGGTTCAACCCGGCATATTTTTCCACACCAATTCTCAAGAGAATAGCTCGTATAATTGGCGCTACTTTTATAATACATTCTCAGATTTCCGGGCTCCGGCATTATCGAAATAGTCACCGTGCAATAACCGAACCGGATTTCCCCGCCATGAAATACAGGTTTTAATTTGAGAAGAATCATCATATAATCCTTTTTATTCACTTGCGGATAGTCTTTTACTCTAAAAGTGAGCGAGAAATAATTCATATCGTCAGGCAGTCCTTTTGCAATACAGTTCAAAATGATAGTGTACATCTTTTTCAACAGCGGCAAATCGTCGGGGTGTACAATTGTCCGGTAGAATTCATACCCCAAATTCATGACTTCGTCTCGTGAATGTCCGTAAAGAAAAAATCCGTATGCAGGCACATAATGGAAACGTTCGAGCTTAAAATCAATAGCATACAAGCCTTCATTAATGATAGGAGCAAACTCATTCACCTTCATTAGAGAATGGGTTGTGCTTCGCATTTTATTTGTATTCTTGCGTCTATTTAGTTTCATTGGTAGTTTTCATTAAAAACTGAGGCAAAAATAAAGATATTGTTTTTATCTTGCAAATTTTTAATAGCTTTTTTTAACGGTAAGCGGAAAGCTCATGTAGGGGAACATGGCGTATTTATTTCTCGCACAAGCGTTTCACTTCTTCGCGCATTTCGTCCACCGCCGTAGAATGTACTTTCGGCTCTTTGGTTTGCACGATGGCTGCCATTTCGCAGGCTTTGCCGTATTGTCCGGTTTCGTGATAGAGTTTTGTCAGTAAATAGTAGGGATACAGGCGGCTCGGCGTGATATGGGCGGCTTTCCAAAAATACGTTTCCGCCTGCGTATATTGCTGCAACGCTTGATAATTTTTGCCGGCAATGTTGCAAAGCATCGGGTCGCCGCTTATTTGCATGGCTTGCGCCAACACACGGTTGCTCGCTTCGTACTGTGCGGTTTTAGACAAGGCTTGCGCATAGTCAAAAAGAAATTTCACTTCGTCGCGGAGATACGGATATTGCGCGAGGTAGGCATTAGCCGCTTCTTTGCGGCTGTTTGCGCCGTATAACGGTTGTGTATTGTTCCATCCGCTGTAAGCATGGCGGGCGGCGCAAAGGTGAGGCGCGGCAAAACCAATAGTTACCCACACCGGCAGGCACACACATGCCGCCACGCGCCACAGGGGCGTACCTGCGTGTGCAGGCGGTGCGGCAGCATCGGGGGCTACACAAAGCGCAGCCAAGCACACAAAAGCTATCGCAAAAGGCAGCACATTCAATGGGTATGACATGCTTGCGAATATCAGCAACGACACCAGCGAACCGGCAGGCAGGTAGCGGCGGCGGCGCAACGCCGTATATAACACATATACGGCAAAAGCCAGAAAGAGCAGCAAGCCTGCAATGCCTGTTTCAATGCCTATTTGCAGGTATTCGTTGAAAGCGTATTCTACGCCGCCTGCCACATATTTTTCGTGCGCCGTTCCGGCGGTAGCCAAATAGGTAGCCTGCACGTCGGCATACGCGCCGCCAAAATTGCCCAAGCCCACTCCTTCGGGATGTGCGGCTATGGTTTTCGCGGCTGTTTTCCAAATCAACAGCCTGCCCGACGCGGAATCGGCTTTCAGCCTGTATAACCCCACCGCCGCCGCTGCAACGGCTATGAGGGCTACTGCCGTCAACAGCCACAGTTGTTTCCGGTATTTATGCGTATATGCTTTCCATTTCACTGTGCGGGCATAATACGCTACGGCAATAAATACCGCCCCGCCCAACGCCGCCAACCACGATGCACGGCTCATGGCGGCAGGCAACACCAGTACAATGCCAAGCGCCGTGCATACGCCGAGGATGCCTTTGCCGTAATGTACGCAAAAATCACGCATATTCAGTGTATGATTCGGGTGGTGATTTTGAGGCATGGAATGAGATGCTGTTCCGTTGCCGCCGCAAGGCGCACCGAACAGCGTTGCCGCATATCCCAATGCCATGGGAAACACCATAGCGAGCCACCCTGCATAGGGACCGGGATTGAAAAACGAACCGGTGGTTTTAAACAGCGCATGTTGCGAAACCGTGAACCCATAGAGTTGCCGCAAGCCCCAAATTGCCTCCGCTAAACCTGCGAATACAAAAAACGCCATAAGAAGCCCTTGTATCAGTCCGCTTTTGCCTGAAAGGCATATCCTGAGCAAAAACCAAAACATCAGCAAAAACACCAACAAAATGGACTTGGTGGTCATCCTGCCGGTATGAAAAAAGGTGATGCCCACAGCAAGGCAACAAAACATGAGCAAAAGCGCGTCGGCTGCCGAAAACCGGAACGATGCGCCGCGTCTTACTACCATCGCCGGCACAACCGCTACGGCAAGCCCCGCCACAGCGGCGTAAAACCAAAAATATTTTCCCGCCACAATGCCGTTGACCAAATTACGGTCAATAACAAAAACCGTGCAAAGCGTCAAGATGATTGAAATTGCCGCCAAAATGTCGGTAATGAAGCGGACTGTTGGTTGGTTTGTTTTATCTATGTCGGTTTGATAACTATTATAAAACATGGCAAAGGTAATAAAAATTTAGTACAAATGTAACGATATTATTTTATTCCTGCAAATTTTCTGCATGATCATTCATCGGAATTTCAAATCGTTCTATAGTTGCCTTTCTCGAATTAAAGGCGTGTATATATTTTGGAGAAACACAAAATGCAGAATAGATTTTATCCGGTAAATAAATCATAGCCACCGGTTTCATTTCCGGGTATAAACCGATTTTTAAGATTGTATTCGTTTTGTAATCGGGACTGGGGCTTGCGCATAACACATATAAAAAATTATCACTGAGGTACGCATCACCCATGAATTTGATATACGTATCTGGCGGGAGCGATTCGGAGGCAATGTGTCGTAAATATTTTTTAATTATCGGGACGTCCGACAGGTCTAACGTTTCTATCAATTCATAGGTCGTCAAATCATATTTTTCGATATTGGGTATATTATCCGAAACAGCATATAAATACAGGCTATCCGAAAGCAATTTTCTTAAATTTCGAAATATCGTTTCTTTTACGGAATTAAATTTCACCGTGTGTCCGCCATATACTACATCATTTTCTGAGCCATTGTTTTTTAGTACGGCAAACAGATAATTTTCGTTAAAGGCAGGAATATAATATTTGTTTGATACACAAGTAAAACGACAGTTTGAGCTAAGTTTTGCCTTGAGCAGATTTACAAATTTATTGCGATAAAATTGTTTAAGACCTATTCCGTCGTCCAATACGCTTATGGTGTCGTTAGAGACATAAAATACATTCGGCGAAGTTAAATCCTGCGGACCTTGCCCCGGCTGTCCGGCGAATGAAACAGCCGCATAGTCTTCAGGAAAAACAGCCACATCTCTTCTGCCTGCGTCCAACGCATAGAGAGAGCCTTGATAATATTGCATACATGTTATCTCCGAGAAGAAAGAAGTATCGGCAAACATATCAATTTCGGCATCTATATGGCAAAAATATTCTTCAAGATTTTCATACTTACTTTCATCGCATGTTGTAGCAAAAAGCATACAGATGATACCTAACAACAAGTTAAAATTCTTTAACATAATTTATATAGTTTTAGTAAAATAGCGTTCATTGTAAGTTCTCCTTATAGTTTATAAAATATTCTCAGGTATAGTAAAACGATAAAATACGGAATTATCTTCCCCTGTAGGGTCTATTCCATAAATAAAGCCATTTTTTTCATCCACGCAAAAGCTATTGATGATGCCGTTTACATGCAACGACGAATGAGCCGTACCATCCCATTTAAAAATATGAATAGACATGCCGCCGGTGCGATGTATCAACTCTTCCACTGTTTTACCGGCATACAACGCATATATGTATTTATCGGTTGTGTAGATACCCACATATTGTAGCGGCAGTTGTTCAAACGCTTCAATATCTATATTATTTCCATTAAATTTAGGAAATGGCGTATCATTAAACCTTAAAAACAGCGATTCGGATAAATTATTTATGTCAATAATGCCTATGCTTTTAAAAAAATTATAACTTAATACAAATTTTGATTTATCGGGTTTGATGGCTATACCCGCCGGAAAAATAGTCTTTGACGATAAATGGTCGTACGGATTAGGCGACAATGGATAGAAATCATAACCGACGAGCGTGTCGCTATCAAACGACAATCTGAAAATCTGATTATCAATAGACATGGAAATACCCACCGATTCAGAATTGTTGATTATAAAACTATTTGTACAGGGAATAATTTTTGATGATAATTTCTTGGTTTTTGACGAACGTCCTTTCCATTTCCGTACATCTGCGCTATACGGAAAAAATTTCATAGATGACATATCTGTCAACCAAATTCCCGGCAATAAATCGCAGGTGTCTTTTTGCATATTACCTACTACGCCTGCAACATCGTCAGGACCTTGCCCTTTTCGTCCTATTTGCTGAACCAAACGAACCGCTTCATTATTGACAGATACGATATTGACGCTATATTCAAGGCTTGCCGCTTCTTCAGCAATGGCTACCGTGGTGTCGTCAAGCCACAGCATTTCATGGGGAGATAAAATTTCTGTTTCCAACGTCATTGGTTTTCCAACAATGTCATGCGTTGTTGCGAAATCAACAATGTCAATGTACTTTCTATGGTCAGCGCTCTCACACCTGAACATCCCCAAAGAAACAAATAGCAATACATATATTTTGCATCTGTTTCTCCTAAATAATGGAATACGTAAAAATAGTTTCATCGTGTTTATTTTAAATTAACCCAAAGTTAATCATTATACATGAATTATGCAAGGCTAAAAATACTTTTCCATTAATCCATCTAATATTCAACTATTTACATTCTCATCATTTTATAGATTTCGATGTTCGATTTAGCCGTCCCATTTCCCATGAAGCAAAAATACGACGACAAAACACTTCACGCTTCACGCTTCACACTTCACCCTTCACTTTGTCACGCTATCACTTCCCGAAATTAGCATCAAAAGCCAAAGCCGACGGTTTGAAATCAAGCGATTTAACCAATTTGCACGATTCGATAGCTCCTTGCTCGCGGTCCATGGCGCTGTCTTCCCATTCGACGGATAA
>JAITPN010000069.1 GCA_031289415.1 Prevotellaceae bacterium
TTGTTTTATTGTTTCGTTAACACAACATTCCGTAGGAATGTATCCCTTGTCTTTCGCGGCGGCATACCTAACGGCATGCCCTTCTGGGGCAGCAATTTTTCTTCTACCGAGCGATGCAGTCCTATCGGACTGCAAAACCATGCGATTAGGATTTTTTAGGTGTAACATTACGTATTCGTTTTCACACATCCGTTTCGTAATTGTTTATCCTTTACGGTGCAAGGAATGGAGGCAATAGTTATCAAAAAGTTTTGAACAGCGTTCACTATATATTTAGTTAGTTAATACGACACAAAGGTAAAAATAATAATTGGAAAATGCTACAATTATATAAAAATTCAGGATTAATATCATGAAACGTATTCATTAGCTGCCTTTTTGCATTGCTGATAGCGATGTGTAATTTCAGATGAATATATGGGAATACATTTACTTTTATTATCTTTGTAAATTAAAAAGTTGAAAATATGAGAAACTTACGAAGTTCAAAGTTCTTTAACAGATATAATTATATAAAATATGCTGTGTTAACCATTTATTTCACAGCAATGTTTTATCCGGCATTCGGGCAGGATGCGCCGCTTGATTCTGTGGCAAATGTTGCGGATAGCGCGTGTGGTTCTATATTTAAGAAGCATAATCCATACGGAAAAGGGACGATTTTTGACGCCGACAGCAATAAAATCAGCGCAATAGTAGGGCTGTCGTTATTTGGCGAAAAACAAGAAGACGGTACAGTTATCGAATCCGAAACGCCGGTCAAGTTATATTGCCTTGCGGATGAAAAGCTGATCCGCAGTTTCGAACTTAAAGATGTCAGAAAAGTGATTGTCAATCACACGGTTTATATTCCGATAACAATATTATCGTCCACCCGCCTTATGGAGTTAGTGTACGAAAAAGACGATTTCCAGTTATTCTATGAGGCTGCCAAGTCGGACTATTTTATTCGGTTTAATAAGATGGACAGCGCATATTATGAGAACGCGACTTATGAGGATGAGATTCAATTTTCCGAAGATTTCGATAACAAATTTCCGTCGTTGAAAGATAAGCATCTTCAAGTGGTGGATGTGTCTGACGAGCATCTTCTTATAGCTTTTTCCGACGAAGTAGATGCTGCCGGACTCTTTCAATCAATGAAAGGGTTTATTTTCTGGATAGAAAATACTTATAAAAGAAAGTAATTTACGCATCATTTATACAAAAGCCCGCTGTTTTTAATAGCCTGTTTTATATGCCAGCAACCATGCGGTATAAAAAACGAGTTGCGTGCGTTTCTGCAACACCGGATAGGAAAGTTTGTAGGCGTCGTCGCCGGGTTTCCACAGGTCGTCGTGCATGCCTGAGGTGTAATAGACCGACGGCACGCCGCGAACGCCGAAGTTATATTGGTCGGATATTTTGTAAAACATATCGTAGAACGCCGGACTTCCGTAGTAGGTGTAGTCCGTGTCGAGCCATACGCCGCGCTCGGTGTTCGCCTCGTCAATGGCTTCGCGCAAGGCGGGATGCCGCCTGTCTGCGCCTACGACCAGCACGTAGTTGGTATCGCCTGTAGGCGGCGCATCAATGCGTCCAAGCATGTCCATGTTGAGGCAGGCAACTGTTTCTTTGAGCGGCACGAGCGGATATTTGGCATACCATTCCGAGCCTGCCATGTTGCTTTCCTTAGCATCAAAAGCAATGAAGATGAGGGTGCGCGGCGGCGTGTAGCCGCTCCGTTTCATAGACACCGACGCTTTGGCTATTTCGAGCATAGCCGCTACGCCCGAAGCGTTGTCGTCAGCGCCGTTATATACGGCATAGTTGTGCATGCCGTGGTGGTCGTAGTGTGCGCATACGACGATAGCGCCTTTAGCCGCACCGCTGCCTTCAACAACGCCAACCACGTTGCGCGGGTTGATGGTCGGGGAATCTTCCGCTTCCTGAAAATACGAACCGCTGTAGGGTGCGGTCAGCCCATAGCGTTCGAAGCACGAGGCGATGTAGTCGGCAGCCATCCAGCCGCCCGGCGTGCCGGTTTCGCGCCCCTGCAGCGAATCCGACGCCAAGAGTTCCACGTGTTGCCGCAAGGTGGCGGGCAGTATCGACAGGGCGCAATTTTTCAGCGCCAAATCCTGAGCTACTGCTGTGTGGCAGAAACAATATGCTGTGGCGCAAACGAATGTCAAAAGCCGTTTTATCATTATTTGATTCATGTAGGCGCAAATGTACGGATAAATTTTGTATCTTTGAAACTTTAAATATGGGTAGTTGGAATGAAAAAAGGGTTGCATATCACTTTGTTTATAGTTATACTATGTTGCTTTTCAGGAAATTTAATGGCACAGTACGACAAGGATAATATATTCTATCGCGGGCAAAAATTTCTTAGCGATAACAAATATCCGCAAGCTATTAACGTATTTAACCTGCTTATACGAACCGATTCTACGCTGCACGAGGCATATCTTTTTCGCGGCATTGCAAAATATAACCTGAACGACTTCATCGGGGCGCAAAGCGATTTCAGCAGGGCGTTGCAGATAAACCCCGTATATACGCAGGCTTACCACTACCGAGCCATTACGGAAAGCCGGCTGGGGAAATACGACGATGCGTTGCGCGACCTCCACGAAGCGATGGCGCTCCGTCCGGGCTATGCAGGTCTTTACTATGCGCGGGGGATTATTTATTTCCTTTCGCAACAATATGACCATGCGATTGAAAATTTCACCCGTTTTCTGCGCTTCGAGCCTAAAGTGAGCGAGGCGTATCTGAACCGCGGCAGCGCCTACCTCATGATGAAAGATACGATGCGGTCGCTCAACGACTACAATACAGCCGTGCTGCTCAATAAATTCGACCCCGAAGGGTACGTCCGCCGCGCCCGCATCTACGCCATGCAGGAGCGCTACGAAAAGGCGATGGACAACCTCAACGAAGCCATACGGCTCGATTCGGCAAATACGTTTGTCTATTTCAACCGAGCGCTTGTGCGCAACAGTATGCACGACATCAATGGGGCGCTCAGCGACTTGGGGAAAGTGCTCGAACTCGACCCCGGCAATGCGCTGACGCTCTACAACCGCGCACTCATCCGTTCGCAAATAGGCGACTACGACCGTGCGTTGCAGGATTATGAAGAAGTCATCAACATCAATCCCAACAACGTGCTGGTGTACTATAACCGTGCGGCGGTGTACATTGAACTGAACCGTTACGGGCAGGCGCTTCGCGACTACGACAAAACGATTGAGCTGTATCCCGACTTTGCCAATGCCTACATGAACCGGGCGTACGTCAAATCGCGCATCGGGCTTATAGCCTCCGCCGAGGACGACCGCAAAACCGCAAGGCATAAAATCGAAAATTATAAACAGAAGATGGGCAACGACAGTACGTTCTCCATGTATGCCGACACCAGCAAGCAATTCAATAAACTCCTTGCGTTCGACGCCGAATTTGCCCGCAACGATTTCAACAACGACCTGCTGCAATACCGCAAGGTGGATATTCGCCTCAAGCCGTTGTTCAAACTTATGGCTGCCGCGCCTGCAACGCAGCCTGCTTTCGACCGCCGCTATTTCAACCCCGCCCTCGAACTGCTGAAGCAGCCGCCACATTCGCTGTACATGATTAGCGATTTGCAACACGTGGGCGAGCAGGAATTGCTCCGCCATGACGCCGTTGCCGACAGCGTATTGTCGGAAAACCCTACGGCTGACGCCTATTTCCGGAAGGGCGTTACCCAGTTTCAACTGCGGCGTTTCAACGATGCGCTCAACTATTTCAACAAAGCCATCGACGCCGACCCCGACAACGCTTTTTACTACATCAACCGCAGTGTATTGCAAAGCGAAATGATTGATTTCATTGCGTCCATCGAAAATAACGTGCAGGTGCTTGCGCTCGACAATTCGGGCGCGACAAAAACCGTGCTTCAAAACGAAATCATGCGCGAATACAGCTACGACGACGCCGTCAATGACCTGAACACAGCGGCGCACATCATGCCCGACTTGGCTTATACGTACTATAACCTCGGCAACCTGCGCTGCCTGTCGAACGCCTATCCCGAATCTATCAGCAACTACACGTATGCCATCCAGCTCTACCCCTACTTCGGCGAAGCATATTATAACCGCGGATTGATTCACATCTACCTGCACGAAACCGAAAAAGGTTGCCTCGACCTCAGCAAAGCCGGCGAACTCGGCATCGACGAAGCCTACAGTGTTATTAGAAAATATTGCGTAACAAAGGATAATTAAAAATAAAAATAACGACTCAACAATTAAACAAAACAATTCAACAATTCAACAACCATGGTATATCGATTTAAAACTACTGCTGTTGCTCCGCCAAATTTCATGCGGATGATTGACATAAAGGATTCTCAAACCCTTTATACGTTGCATAAACATTTGCAATCAGACCTCAACTATGCGCCCGACCAGATGATTGTGTTTCGCACGTTGGATAAAAAGGGCAACGAAAAAGATGAGTACGGCTTATTCGATACGGGGAGCGGAAGCATCGACAAACTTACGCTTGCCGAACTGAAACGACGGAACGAACTGCGCCTGCTGTATGTGTTCGACCTGCGCAACGACCGCTTTCTGACGCTCGACTGCGTAGAAGAAGTGGACGAAGAACCGCGCCGCGCATACCCTTTCACGTCGGAAGAAAAAGGCAACCCACCCCACCAGTTCGACCTCCGTATTCCTTCAGACAGCGAGGACGACGACGAGGATGACGACGACGAAGTAGAAGAATTTTACGACGAAGAGGAATAACGCCGCCGCCGCCGGTTCTCGCACAGCTGCATCTTATATTCCATAATTTTTTGCTGCGGATCGAAAGGCTTGACTTCGTCAAGCCCCATGTTGCGCACCGCTGCCTGTATGGTTTCGCTGTCGGAAGCAGCTACCGGTTGACGTAGCTTGGCAAGAAAATAACGCCCTGCCTCGAGCATCGCCTGCAAAGGCACAAGCCCTACCACTTCCGACCCCGTAACGCGCACGCCGCGAGCCTGCGCACGTCCGCACACCGCCTCGAACGCCGCGTGCAGCGGCGTAGCCGCGATGTCCGTAAGATTCATCGACACCTGCGCCAAGCGATACTCTTCGACAAACCACCCGATAGCCTTTACGGCTTTCAGCCGAAGCCCGCCCCCCGATTCGCGCACGTCAAGCGCTACGGCGTGGGCAAGCGCGACGGACGCCGTATCCAGATTCACGTTGTAAGCCACGAGGACGTTGCGTGCGCCTACAGCAGTTGCGCCTGTGCGGGGCACAAACCGTGCAGGTCCGAAATCGGGCTGCCATTCGGGCGCAGCCAGTTTCGCCGCCAGCCCCTCGTACCCGCCGGCGCGGCAGTGCGCCAGATTGCGGCGACCGTCGCAGAAAGCCGCCTGTTCATAGCAATACACCGGAAACTGCAACTCGTTGCCAATGCGTTGCGCCAGCGCGCGGGCAAGCGCCACGGCTTCGTCCATCGTAACGCCTGCCACAGGGATGAGCGGCAGCACGTCGGTAGCGCCAAAGCGCGGATGTATGCCGTGGTGCTTACGCATGTCAATGAGCGCCGTAGCTTTTTCCGCTGCGCGGAATGCCGCTTCGCACACCGCCTCCGGCTCGCCCGCAAACGTAACCACCGTGCGGTTGGCAGCCCTGCCCGACTCCACGCCGAGCAGGTGCACGCCCTCCACCGCCTCCACCGCGCCGGCAATTTGCCGGATGAGGTTTACGTCGCAGCCTTCGCTGAAATTCGGTACGCACGCAATGATTTTCATATTTTAAATATACCTTATATTATAGTCCGACAAAATTAGCATAAAAAATGCAATAAAGAATGAGGCATGAAAAAAAATGATAGTTATAAATAAATAATTACCTTTGCATAAGTTTTTAATAGCTGATTTATTTAATAATAATAATTAGGATACCAAAATGAAACGCACATTTATTTACACCGCAGATTCAACTTCTAAATGCGACAAAAATCAGAACAAAGATGCGTAAAAAATTTTAGAAGGCGTATGAAAACAGAGTTTTTTTCTGGGACGTTTGTTTATTTTGTTCTGAATCAATC
>JAITPN010000092.1 GCA_031289415.1 Prevotellaceae bacterium
AAAAACATACAGGTATTTCCCTATGATTTTTTGCATCCTATTGTTCCCAAACCATTAATCAACATGGTTTCTGCCATTGGCAAAGTCATTGAAAAAATACCTTTATTAAAAGAGATTGCCGGTTCTGTAATTATTTATGCGGAAAAGTAGTTTATGTATTTTGATTTATTCTTTTTTCACAAACACGTTAAAATACACGTCCTCGCCCAAATCATTTATTTTTGCTGTAGCACCGGCGTCAAGCAAAGTCAATTTCCGTCCTTCAATCAGATATACCCGATAGCCGCATTGATTTAGAAAATCAACTACTTGTAGCGCCGAAGCGCCCGCTTTCTTCAATCCCGCAGACCACAATTCCATGATCATTTTCAGGCTGTCCACATTTTTCATCAACGTATTTTTCATACCTTGAAGCGCCATGTATTCAAAGCCTTGTATATCCATCTTAATGAAACGAACGACAGTATCCGCCGGCAAAAAATCGTCAACGGCAATACTTTCTACGGTAGATTTCGACAAATATCCGTCAATAGGATAAGTGCGGTGATCCACATTCAGCATCGGCGACCTATAAAGGGTTACCGTGCCTTTCACGTCGCCCACGGCAGCTTGCGTAAGCGACACATTGGCATGCGCTCCGACGGCTTTCTTCAAATGAGCAAAATTTTCCGCATCGGGTTCAAATGCGTACACGCGACCGGCAGCGCCTACTTGCAGGCTCAGCAATCGGGAAAAGAAGCCGATATTAGCGCCAATATCCAATACCGTATCGCCCAAGTTTACAGCGGATTTCATCAATTCGATTTCTACCGCATCCTGCCTATTTTTCATCACCGGATAGATTATTTTATACAATCCAAAACAGTGATTATAAAGAAAATTCCCGATTTTAATAGCTATACTCTGATTTTTCATACTTTTAAGTTGTTTGCAAAGGTATGATTTTTTTTATTAAAATAAAAAATATAACTTTGTATTCATAATTTACATGATGAATTCTAAAGAAGCCATTAAAGAATTTTATAACCAGACCGCTGCCGAGCGTGCACAATGGAATAAACGGAACAGGTTTTACCACAAGTCGCTGGAACGTTATTTTTCGTTGATTATCCCCGAAGGGAAGCGCGTGATTGAACTCGGCTGCGGATTTGGCGACTTGTTGAACGCCGTAAAACCTGCCTACGGCGCAGGTATTGATTTTTCGGAAAACGCCATAGACATCGCCCGCCGCAAACATCCGCACCTGCACTTTACGGTTGCCGACGTTGAGGAACTCAATATCACCGAAAAATTCGACTATGTAATCATCAGCGACCTGCTCAGCGGTTTGTGGGACGTACAACAGTGCATCCGCTGTGTACATCAGTTATGTACACCCGATACGCGCATCGTAATATCGCAATATAATTTTGCGTGGGAACCGCTTATCAAATTCGCACAATTCGCAGGGCTGAAACAAAAACAATTTACCCAAAGCTGGTTTTCGGTAGATGACGTGAACGGACTGCTTTCCCTCGAAGGGTTTGAATTGGTAACGGTTGACCGAAGACTATTGCTGCCTGTATATATACCTGTTATTCACACCCTCGTTAACCGTTTTTTTGCAAATTTACCGTTGTTGAATAAGTTGGATTTATTACGGGTGATTGTGGCGCGCCCGCAGAGTGCGCCACACCGAGGATCTTCGGTGTCGATTATCGTACCGGCGCGAAACGAAAAAGGCAATATAGAACAAGCTATCACACGAACGCCGGAATTCGGCACACACCGCGAATTTATTTTTATCGAAGGACATTCGCAAGACAACACGTATGAAGAAATCCTGCGTGTACAAGCAGCTTATCCTCACGAAGATATTAAGGCGTTACAACAAACAGGCAAAGGAAAGGGCAACGCTGTGCGCGAAGCATTTGATGCGGCAACAGGCGACGTACTGATGATTCTTGACGCCGACCTTACCATGCCGCCCGAAGAATTGCCAAAATTTTACGACGCATTGTGCAGCCGCAAAGGCGAATTTATCAACGGTTGCCGGTTGGTATATCCGATGGAAAAGAATGCCATGCGTTTCCTTAATTTATTGGGAAATAAGTTTTTCGGATGGTTCTTTTCCTATCTTCTCAGTCAAAGGCTGAAAGATACGCTTTGCGGAACTAAAGTACTGTATAAAGCCGATTACGAGAAAATCAAAGCCAACCGAAACTATTTCGGAGAATTTGACCCTTTTGGCGATTTTGATTTATTGTTCGGCGCAGCCAAGCAAAATCTGAAAATCGTGGAAGTGATTATCCGCTACAAAGACCGTGAATACGGCTCTACGCAAATCAACCGCTTCCAACATGGGATGCTGCTTATCAAAATGAGCTTATTTGCCGCAAAGAAAATCAAATTTATTTAACTTTTTCTATTTCAATGGTACAGAACAATCCGATGTATTTCCACAAAGGAGATGCCATTTTTTCTATGCCATTTATAAATTTATAAGACCAACCCGGTACTAATGATTTGTGTGAAAGCCCTCCGCTCAAGATATATTTAAACGGCGTATGATATTTAATTTCGTTTATTTTAAGCAATGGATAATTTTCCTTAAAAAAAGCCAATTCCCGTATGAAATAGATATAAGGAAAAGCCGCATTGGCATTACTGAGCGGATTGCCCGGCGCTATTTCCATTTCTCCTTTTGCATCAAATGGCTCGTGGTGAAAATGAGTATAAATAAACCTGCCGAAAAAAGTATTTGCCGGTTCTATCATGACTATTTTTCCTCCGGGAACTAACGTTCTTTGTGCTTCTTTGAGAAACAAAAAAGGTCTGGGAATGTGATGAAAAACATCCAACATCATAATACCCGCTATCGTACAATCATCAAAAGGCAATATCTCGGCGCTGCATACCATATCTACATTTGGCAATTCCATAACGTCGGATGTAATAACCTCCGGGTAAATTGATTTCAGAAAACCGCCACCAGAACCAAGTTCCAATAAACACCCACTCTTTTTTACCGGCTGAAGTCGGGTAATAAACTCCTGATACCATTCAATATATATTTTCTTTAAAAACGGTTTATTCAAAATGATATTTCCGTGTTCCAAAGAGGTACTTGGACTGTCTAATGTATGTAGTATTTTTTTATTCATGCGCATTGATAAATACATGATACCAAGCAGCACATTCGCAAAAGAAAGATTCTTTTACCAATGGTATAATAAAGGGCATTTTGTGTCCCAAACCGGCAGGCTGCCGTAAATGGATTGAAGGCTGTAACTCGCTGACTATA
>JAITPN010000056.1 GCA_031289415.1 Prevotellaceae bacterium
TTGCCAAGTCGTACATGGAATATTACAAAAACCAACCGGATGTACTGCAATCGGCAACCATTGCCGTAGTGGACACGCAACCGCTCGAAGCGTTTGCCCGCGCCCTGCAGCAAACCGCCATGCTCAACGCCGACACTGCGCTCGGCAACAAAACCGGTATTCAAAAATACGACCGCCTCCCCCAACCTGTTTTTTACGATTTGCAGAATTACATGGAGCGTGCGGTTGTCGTAGAGAACGACCTTGTTGCGTTGAAACAGCAATTGTCAAAAATAGTCGTGTATCACGACTTTACGCCTTATTTTCTGAATGAATTTCCTATAACTGAAAGTTGCGGCATGAGCGTCTATATCTCGTCGGGCGACGACAGGTTGGATGCGCAATACAAGTTGCTTGACTGGTATAGGGATACGCAGAGCGGGGATTAAACATGGGTTTGTAGATTAAACACCGCATTACTTGTGAATAGGAACTGTCTAAGAAGTCCACTAAAAGCGCCTGTCATAGTGGATTTAATACACAATCTATTGACAATCAATATTTTTTTCGGAGGATTCCGTGTCAAGCACGGAATGACGAGGGGGCTTTTTGGAATTTTTATTGAGCGATACATCCCTGCATTTTTTGCAGTAGCTACGTTAGCGTCCGAAGTGCACCAACATGACGGATATATCGGCAGGCGACACGCCGGGGATGCGCGAAGCTTGACCGATGGTGGCAGGTTGGTGGCGTTTTAATTTCTGCCTACCTTCAATAGATACTGACGTCAATTTATCAAAATCGAAATGCTGCGGAATTTTCATTTCTTCCAATCGACCCATTTTGTCTGCCATGTTTTTTTCACGCTCAATATATCCGCTATACTTTATGATGATTTCAACGGCTTCCAGAATTTCCGCCGATGTTCCACGTGGAACAATTTTGTCGTAAAATTTTTGCACCTCGCTCCTATCGGGAATTGTTCCACGTGGAACATTAAGCAGGCTGACTTCGGGACGCGCTAAAATCTCAGCTGCTTTTTTCGTTTGCGAAACCGGCGACGAACACACTTCCGTTAAGAATGGATTCACATCCTCAGGCTTTAACGCCGTTTCATTGAAAGCCGAAAGTAAGGTTTCGATATGCTGTTTTTTGTATAACAATTGATTATAACGCGCTACTTTCACCAATCCTACATCGTACGACAACGCGGTTAAGCGTACGTCGGCATTGTCTTGCCGCAATAAAATACGGTACTCGGCACGCGACGTGAACATGCGGTAAGGCTCATCTACGCCTTTGGTGACTAAGTCGTCTATCAGCACGCCGACATAGGCTTGGTCGCGGCGAAGCACAAATTCAGGCTTGGCGTTAATTTTAAGATGCGCATTGACGCCTGCCATCAACCCTTGGGCGGCGGCTTCTTCATATCCTGTAGTGCCATTAATTTGTCCGGCGAAAAATAAATTGGCAATCCGTTTTGATTCCAACGAGTGGCGCAACTGCACAGGCGGAAAATAATCGTACTCGATGGCGTAGCCTGCACGGAAAATTTCTACCTGCTCTAAACCTTCAATAGCTCGAATAGCTCGAAATTGGACATCCATCGGCAACGAAGAAGAAAAGCCTTGAATGTAGTATTCGTGGGTATCCCACCCTTCGGGTTCTAAAAAAAGTTGGTGGCTGTCTTTTCCGGCAAAGGTGCGAAGTTTGTCTTCGATGCTCGGACAGTATCGCGGACCGATACCTTTTATCACACCCGAAAAAAGCGGAGAGTCGGAAAAGCCTTCTTTCAAAATTTCGTGTACGCGAGGCGATGTATGCGCAATGTAACAAGGAAGCTGGGGACGACGCTCCGCATGTGGAGCGTCTTTTGTTCCACGTGGAACAAAAGAGAACTGCGCAGGCAGCGCGTCGCCATCCTGCCGAATGAGTTTTGAGAAATCAATAGTACGACCGTCGAGGCGGGGTGGCGTACCTGTTTTCATTCTTCCGACTTCAAAACCGAGCGTGCGAAGTTGCTCCGAAAGACCATAGGATGCGGCATCGCCCATGCGCCCTCCTGCCGCCTGCGTTTTTCCGATGTGAATTATCCCGTTGAGAAACGTGCCGTTGGTCAGCACCACAGCCCTTGCCTTGAATATCGCACCCAAAACAGTCGAAATTCCGACAACTTTATCATTATCAATCAATAAAGCGCTTACCGCATCTTGCCAAAAATAAAGATTTGGGGTGTTTTCAAGCATTTTTCGCCATGTAGTGGAAAAAAGCGCACGGTCGCACTGCGCACGAGGACTCCACATCGCAGCGCCCTTCGAACGGTTCAACATGCGGAATTGCAGGGTGGCGGCGTCGGTTACCATTCCGCTGTAGCCGCCCATAGCATCTACTTCGCGCACGAGCTGTCCTTTGGCAATGCCGCCCATGGCAGGATTGCACGACATTTGGGCGAACTTGCCCATATCCATCGTAACCAACAGCACGCGCGAACCCATGTTCGCCGCCGCCGCGGCAGCCTCACAACCGGCATGCCCCGCTCCTACTACAATAATATCAAATTCTTTTTGCATAAAATATTCGGCAAAAATACGAAAAAAACGTGACGTGTGAAGTGAAAAGAGTGAAGTGTGAAGTGAAATGTGTGAAATGTTTTGTCGTCGGGTTCATTGCTTCATGCTTTTTGCCGTCTAAAAAAGGCGCATTGGTTTTATCAGGGGATGGCGGGTCAAGCCCGCCATGACGGGAGCTTTGAAGGTTTTTGGGGAGGGGGGTAGAAGGTTTGGGGGCTTAGAGGGGCTTTGGAAGGAGTTCTCTCTCTTAACACCTCACTCTTTACACTTCACTCTTTACACTTAACACATCACTCTTTCCAAAAAAAATACACAAAATCTAAGCGTTCAGACTTGGACATATCGCCGGGGTTAGTGCCTTCGCGACCTTCGGGGATGTCGGCTTCATGGGTCTTGAAATGGGCAATCCAATATGCGGGGAAATTGCCGTCGGGGTCGCGGAAAGTCATGTTCACGGATTTGAACAGGGGATTGCCTGCCTCGTCGAGGAACGAGACATGCACGAGTTCGCTGCAATAGTAGGCGTCGTTGTGTGCGTCATACACGTAGTCGTAGGGTTTGCCTATACATTGCCGAGCGCGGGTAATGGCTTGCGGGATAGCATGGCGGTAGGGCGGTTTCAAACGCGCCGCCGCCGCCACAGGACGTCCGTCGTGCATTGCCGAGCGGCTGAGGTAAACGGCAAGCGGCGTTTTGCAGACGTACGGAATGGCGGCTTCCAGCACAAACACCGAGTCGTTTTCGACCACTACAATGCCTACATGCGTGTAGTCGCGGTCTTTGCCTGTCGTAACTTGCGCCACAGCGTCGCTGATGCCGGAGGGCGCACCCATCTGAAACAACAAATCTCCTGTTTGCCAACGGAAATCGCCGGCAAACGAGGAGATGTTTTTCAGTAATAAAATAAATATCAGTATTATATATCTCATAATGATACTGATATACCGCCTGTAAGCCAAAAGCCGGGCGTAGGCACATTGCCCCAGTCAAAATATTCCGTATCGTATAAATTCACGGCGCTGACGTGGAAATTCCAGTTGTCGAGGCGGTAATCTATGCGCAGGTCGAGCGTAGAGAACGACGGATAAGCGTCGAATACGCCTGCCACAGGCGCATAGTTTTCATATCTTTGATACGTTCCCATGCGTTTCTGAAAACGGAAATACCAGCTTGCCGACCAATTGCCGTAAATCCGGTGGTGAAGCTGCGCCGTGAGCTTGTCGCGGAGGTAGTTCATAGCATTTGCCGACTGCGAAATGTATCCTTCCGCATCATATTCCTGAAATAGGCGGGTGTAGGCAACCGACAAAAACGAATTTTCGCCCAACACCGGCAACACGCGCCCCACGCGGAAACGGAGGCTTGCATCCGCGCCCCGCGTATCGACTTTGGTGATGTTGGCTGACGTAGGATTGTCGGTAGGCGCATACCGAATCCAGTCAATCATATCGCGCCCCCAAAGGAGAAAACCGGTGAGCGCGGCGTCGAACAATCTATGGCGGTACGTGAGGCTCAAGTCAAATGATTCCGATTTTTCGGGCAACAACGAATCGTTTGCCTGATGCGTGGCGGTATTGTAATACAACTCGGTAAACGTGGGCATGCGTGTAGATTTACTCCACGAAGCCGCTATTTTCAAAGGCTCTGCCGGACGGTAGGAGGCGCTCAGCGACGGATAAAAGCCGTAGTCGCCGCTTCGGAACGTGTTGTGATTCATCAAAACGCCTGCTGAGAACAGCCATTTTTTAAGTTTCAAGGTATGTTCCAGCGAGAGGCTGGTATTGAGGCGGTCGTCGTAGGCGGAGTAGCGCCCTTGCGGGTTTGCCAACGCTTTTCCCAATTTACTGCTCAGCATGTCTTCTTTGCGCCATTCGTTGCCCACGCCTGTAACGCCGAATATGGACGCATATTGCAGAATCATGTTCGCGCCATAGACGTCGCCTTGGTGGTAATTCCGTTCCCAAGGCACGTCTTTTATCAGGTCGAACTGGTCAAGGTGGCGATTCCAATATACAATCGGAATAAATTTCAACGCCGATCCGAACTCTCCTTTTACCGCGCCGTTGTAGGAACTCGTGCGGTCGTACTGGTCGGGGTAAGCAGGCGAGTAGAAAGAGGGCGCGCCGTATTTTTTGTCGTTGTAGCCCAGCAGGATGTCGATTTTTGAATGGTTGTTCCATTCCATATTGGTTTGCCACAACAGGTTATACATGTCGTAATCGGTATTGTAGGCGTAATTCAGCAACGTATCAAAATAGCTGCCGTCAGTACGCGAAATCGATACTTTGTATTTATTGGTGCGGGTGCGGTCGGTGAAGCCGTCGGAGGCTTTGTAGCCTACCGAGAGGCTGTGGGTAGCAATGCCTGAACGCGCTGCGCCGCGCACTTCAATTTCTTTCAGGTTGTGCATGCCGGTTTCGATGCTTGCAAAGATTTTTTCGGTAATTTTCTTTTTTGTAATGATGTTAATTCCGCCCGAAAATGCGCTTGCGCCGTAGATTAAGGCAACAGCTCCTTGCAGGATTTCAATGCGTTCGATGTCGGAAAGATTGATGGGGAGGTCTAAGTTGTAGTGTCCGGTTTGGGGGTTGGAGAAGTTCACTCCGTTGATGAGGATTGCCGTTTGGTCGAAAGAGCCGCCGCGTATGGAGACGTCCGATTGTACGCCGCGCCCGCCGCGCTGAAGGATGTCTACGTTGGCAACGTAGGATAAGAGTTCGCCGATGCTCCGCGCAGGCGCTCGCTCAATTTGCTCGCGGGTGATGATGATGACGGGCTTCGGCGTTTGCGCCACAGGGATTTCGAGGCGCGACGCGGTAATCATCACTTCGTCGAGTTCCGTCACGCGGAGCGACGACGGCGAGTCTTGCGCCGATACTACAGGCAGGGATACGATACTAAGGCACACCTGTATCACCCCTATTTTCACGACTTTGTGCACACTTGCAAATGCACCGTACGATTTCCGCGTCCATCTTCGGAAGCAGAAATCAAATTTTTTTTGTTTTGTTTTTAGCTGCATAATAAGTAAAAATTTAATTTGTATTTTCTGTAAAATAAAAGAGGTTGCCATTACGTCAACCTCTTTTTTACGCGAGTTATCTCATTCGCATCTGTTGTGACAACAGATTTAGAATGTGTAGAATACTCCAAATCTTAAAGTAGAACCATCCAGACTCAGTCCAAAAGTGTTTATTGCTTCTTCATTAGGACTATTTCCTTTGGAAGAACCATATCCTAATGTTCCAAAAGAAGCAGTAAGGTTAAAATGGTCTGACAGCGTATAAGAAATGCCGGGAAGAATAGCAATCCCCCATTCATTTATTTTATAATCATCAGTTCCATTATACGTTCCATCTGTAGTAGTTGCATATTCGAAACCTCCTTGCAAGTAAAAACCAAACTTGTCGGTTTTAGTAAGGAAATAACGTACATACGGACTGATGGCAAACGTAGAATGTGTTTCATCAATACTGTTTCCTTGAGCATCTTTTCTAGAATACCCAGTAAATCCAATAGACCCGCCGATAACAAAGTTATCCGACAAGAAATAGCCTATTTCCGGCGCTATCCCATAAGCCGTGACAGAAGCATCGCCTTGCGAAATAGACGTAAATCCTGTTCCGATGCCTTCATCTGTACCCCAGAAATTAATGTTTCCCAAGCCAAGGTATAAAGAACCTGCTTGCGCATTTGCAACCGTAGTTACTGCACATATCGCAGCAGCTACACAAAAAGTTTTAATTACTTTACTCATAAATTTTTTTTTTAGTTAAAAGACTTAAATTAATTTAAAATTATGGCGCAAAGGTAGCGATTATTTTTATATAAGCAACTTTTTTGGAAAAAATTTAATATAGCCCCCCAATCCCCTTGTTGGGGGGCTTTTATAAAAAAAACAAACCCCTCAATAAATAAGGGGTTTGCCATATTGTTTTTCAACTGTTTGACGTATTAAAATCCGCCGCCGTCTCTGTTTTTGCGTTCGGGGTAGATGTCGTGGTCAACCCAGTATTTTTGCATTAATATAGAGTCTTCTTTGAATACGTATCTCGGATGTCTGGCATATCCATGGTCAAAAGATTCCGTAATTTCGCCATTGGGGTCTACTCTGGGCGCGGTGTCAAAATCTTTAAACGCATTTATCGAACGTTCAGAGAAATCATTCCAATCGCCGAAAGGAGTTATTGGAGCAGGCACACCGGCACGTTGCAGAATTTTAGACCACAGCCACATTCTTGTACCCAAGTTATAGTGGGCTTCGTTACTGTTTTTCATACAGTCGATATCTTCAGGTCCATAGAAGCCGCAGAACATACCATTGAAAGCAGTAGGATATACGCCAATCACATGGACGCCATTATCTTTTATATAGTCAGAGTCGTTAATAAAATCTGCCCACATTACTTTGGCGGGGTCTTTTTCATAGTCCACGTTCCAGTTAGAGCCTCGTTTCCATTCACTGGCAAAGCCTTGGACAATGTTTCTTACGTCGCAGTCATTGTAGTTGCCGTCTGCCGACTGGTTTTGATAACACGGATAGAACCCTCCGTCTACTCTGCCCGACCATATATCCTCTTCCTGACCTTTGTCGTTGGTAGTATAAGTGCCCGGATTCACACCGGTCTTAACCATCGTAATATTTTTGAAGCGGTCTACGTTTTTATCATCCACGGTGTATGAGCAGTTATAATAGAGGTCGGGAATGCGTCCTAACGTATGTCCGCCGTATTCATGTCCCAAGTGGTAAAAATACGGAGCTTGTACCATCGGGTTGGATATAATGCAGGCATCACCTATGTTAAAGCCGCCCACACCGGCGTTGTGACCGAAGAAGTATGTTACATTCGAGGCAGCGCCGTCCACATTCTGGCTAATACCGGGGTAATCGGAGCCATACATATTATATGCTTTATCACGCATCTTGCCTTCGTCGCCTCCATGTTGCCAGCTCCAACCGAACGGTGTAAAGTCGTACTTCCCGCGTGAATTTGATTCAGCCACGTAGGCACGTAGATCAAAATAGTTTTCAAAATCACGGAGTACCGGCAAGCGCAACAGCAAGTCGCTGATGGCACGAACAAAGCGTTCATATACGCAGTCGTCGCTGGCATCCAGCCCCCAATCGGAGTAGCTATTGATTTCGGCATAGTTGGTAACGAATTTTCCGCTAAAGGAAGGCGTTGGGCTATTGGGGCATTTTCTCAAGTCGCCCAAATCGAAGCCGTCCATTACCAGCGCAACGGGAATAGGGTTGCGTCCGGAGGGAATATTATACGGGCTATGCAGTATGATTTGTTCGCCGTCGTGCCAATAGTTTGCAGGGGCGTCATCTACCCGGTACACAGGAATGGTGCGCACTTCGTCAAAGGGCTTCAGTTCGCCGTCTTCACTTTTGAGCGTATGTACCTTTACCGTAATTTCGCCGACGTCTTCAGCACCGGGTTCAATGGTAGCCGTGATGGTTACATGCGTTCCTGTACCTGTGCCGCTTGAGGGGTCAATCGTAATCCATGTATTCTCGGTAGTAATGTCCCATGCGTAATTACTTTTCAGGTAAAATTTCTTAGTACGCCGGCTTGCATTTCCGTTTGCGTCGCTTCCCGGTGCGGTAATCGTTTTAGCGGTCAATATGGCATCGAGCGCGGTAACTTTTTGAGATACCGGAATTGTAATTACTTTATTACCGGATTTCACTTTAATGCTTCCGTTGCGTTCGTTTGCGCTTGCCGCCATTTCTGCACGCACGGTAATCGTACCCGATCCGCCATTGGGCTTATCTAAAGTAATCCAATCGTTTTCGGCAGTTGCTGTCCATGGTGCGTTACAAGTGATTTTGAACATTGCAGAAGTCTTTGCAATGGATGCAGAAATTGAAGTCGGATCAACTTTACAGCTGACGTTTTTGGGAAAGTCATACGACTGTTTTACCGTAAGGGTACGGTAATGATCTGACGTCGCCGATTTGAATGTGAGCTCTCCAAAACGTTCCGCAATACCCTCTTTGCTGTCGAGCTGTTCCGCGGTAATTGTAATGTCGCTGATGCCATCGTACCCATCTTCGGGGTCAACAAGCAACCAATCAGGTTTTTCGGTTACTTCCCAGTTAAAGTCGCTGTCCAATGTTAAGAATACTTCAGAGCCGGCTTCGCCTCCGATAAATAATGTATCCCCCTCTATGTCAAGCTCAAATAAATCGCCTGTTTTGGAGGTTTCCTCTTTTTCGCATGCAGCGAAAAATGCAATTCCGGCAAACAACATTGCCGACATGCCAATTAAAAATTTTACTTTCATTATATTTTAAATTTGAATTTTATGAGATTTATATTTTAAAATAGCGTTAGTTCAATTTGGTATCATTTCGTAAGTTCAATTAGCAGGCACAAAGTTATGCACAATATTTTTTATTTCCAAATTTTAGGTTAATTTATTTTTGAGCGTACAAAATTCAAAGATTTAATGTAAATTTGCAGCAAATAACATTTATTAAGTATGACTATCGAAACAGCCGAACAGATTATTGAGTTCATCAGAACGTCAAAAAAGAAAACTCCGGTAAAGGTATATATCCAAGGGAGGGTACAGTCGATAAATGAACCTGACTTGCAGGTATTTGCCGAGCAGAAGACCGCCATTGCCATCGGCGATTACGGCAAGGTGCAGCTTTTTTTGAAAGAAAATGCCGAAAACATTTCATTCTATCACCTTGAAGCCGCCGCCCGTCATTCCGCCATTCCGTTGGCTGATTTGACGCAATACAACGCCCGCATTGAGCCGGGGGCAACCATTCGCGACCATGTAAAAATAGCCGACAACGCAGTGATTATGATGGGGGCAACTATCAACATCGGCGCGGTAATCGGCGCGGAGACGATGATTGACATGAACGTGGTGGTGGGCGGACGCGCCGAAGTGGGTCGCGCCTGCCATATCGGCGCAGGCACAGTGCTGGCAGGCGTCATCGAGCCGCCGAGCAGCAAGCCTGTAGTTGTGGAAGACAACGTGGTGATTGGCGCAAACGCCGTAGTGCTCGAAGGCGTCCGCGTGGGCAAAGGAGCGGTGGTGGCTGCCGGCGCGGTAGTAACCGAAGATGTGGCGCCCAACACCGTAGTAGCAGGCATTCCGGCACGCTTTATTAAAACGAAAGACGAAAAAACGTCGTCGAAAACGCAAATTATGGACGCGCTACGGCAAATTAATTAAGGTGAAAAAGATGATTAAACGATTATATAATTGGGTGTTGAGCTGGGCTGATTCGAAATGGGGCTGTCCGGTATTGTTTGCGGTGGCGTTTGCCGAGTCGAGTTTTTTCCCTGTCCCGCCCGACGTGTTGCTCATTGCGTTGTGTTTGGGGAATACGAAGAAGGCGTTCCGCTTTTCGCTGATTTGCATGGCAGGCTCGGTCATGGGCGCAATGCTCGGTTATACGCTGGGCATGTATGCGTGGCAAGGCGTACAGGGCTGGTTTATTCCGTCGGTGTTTTCGCAAGAAAGTTTCAACGCGGTGGCGGCGGCTTATGAAAAGTGGAATTTTTGGGCGGTGTTTACGGCAGGATTTACGCCTCTTCCGTATAAAATTTTCACGATTACCGCCGGCGTATGCCATATTAACTTTCTGATGTTTATTTTGGCGTCGGTGGTGGGTCGCAGCTTGCGGTTTTTCCTCGTAGGCGGGTTAATATGGAAATTCGGCGCACCGGTAAAAGTGTTTATCGACAAATATTTCAACTTGTTGGCAGTGGCTTTTACGGTTATTTTAATCGGCTCGTTTGTGTTGTTGAAATATATATTATAATACAGTAACTACTATGAATAAATTTTTTATCTTCATAGCCTTGTCGGCGCTTTGTTCGTGTACGGGAGGCTATAAAAAAGCAACAAATATGAAGGATTTTACAAAAACGGATATCCGTGATTTACGCGAAAGCCCCGCGAAGTTGATAGGCGAAGAATGGATGCTTATCACGGCAGGCGACACAGCGCAGTTTAATACGATGACGGCAAGCTGGGGTACGCTTGGGCATTTATGGAACAAGAACGTGGCGATTGTGTTCATTCGTCCGCAACGCTACACGTTTGAATTTATAGAGCGCGGCGACAAATTTACCCTGTCGTTTTTCGACGAGAATTACCGCAGCGCATTAAGCCTTTTAGGCTCTAAATCGGGACGCGACGGCGACAAGGTGAAAGAAGCCGGATTGACGCCTCTCGAAACACCTACGGGCGGCGTATCGTTCGGCGAAGCCCGCATGATTTTGGAGTGTAAGAAGATTTATAACGATTTTCTTGAGCCTGAACATTTTGTAGATACAACTATTATGAATAAACTTTATCCGAAACGCGATTTTCATAAAATGTATATCGGCGAAATTATCAACGTGTGGCAACGATAAATCTTTAATCACAACAGGGTAAATGGAACATACTTTTAATAGGAATTTAAGCCGTATTCAAACTTCAAAAATACGGCAATTCGACAGTTATTGCAACCGGTTTAAAGGCATCATCAAACTTACGATGGGGCAGCCGCTGTTCCCCACGCCGTCGCCCATCAAAGCCAAAGCCTGCGAGGCGCTGGAGAAGAACGTTACAACCTACACGCCCAACCGCGGCGCACAAGCTACGCAGGAAACGATTTTGGCGTACTGCAAACAACATTACGGCATGGCGTACAGCCTCGACGAAATTATTGTGGGCGTAGGCACAACCGAGTTGCTGGCGGCTTCGCTGTGCAGCATCCTGAACGAGGGCGACGAAGTGATTATTCCCGCACCGACGTATCCGGGCTACGAGCCGTTGGTTATCCTCAACCGCGGCATCGTCAAGCATGTGGACACCACCGCCGACGACTTTCAACTCACCGCCGAGGTGTTGAAAAAACATATCACGCCGAAAACAAAATGCGTGGTGATTACCGACCCTTCAAACCCGACAGGCACGTCGCTCAGCCGCAAGAACCGCGACGAACTTGCCGCTTTCTTAGCCGGCACGAACCTGACGGTGATTGCCGACGAAGTGTATAACCGCATTATATATACCGACGATTACCGCTCGTTCGGCACGTATCCGGCATTGCGCAAACAACTTATTATTGTCAATTCTTTTTCGAAATCGCACAGCATGACAGGCTGGCGGCAAGGCTGGGTGCTCGCCGAAAAAGACGTGATTAACGAAATTGCAAAGGTGCATCAATATTATGTAACCGCCTCATCATCGGTAGGGCAATACGCACTGCAAGCTATTCTTGACCCGCAAACCGAAAAAGAATTGGCGCAAATGGTGGAGGCTTACCGCGATAATATGGAGTATGCCAGCCGTTTTATTTCGCAATTAGGCTTTGCCTGTGAACCCGCACAAGGGGCATTTTACTTATATTTCCGGGTGGACGCCTCAGGTATGGACGGCGACGCTTTTGCCCGCCGTATGGTGGAGGAAGCCAATGTAGCCATTATCCCCGGCGATTCGTTCGGCGACGAGTATAAAAATTATGTGCGCATTTCATATTGCGTAGATAAATCGGTATTGACGGAAGCGCTACGCAGAATGGCGGA
>JAITPN010000084.1 GCA_031289415.1 Prevotellaceae bacterium
TACGTTAGTAATTAAAGCGTTAAATATACTTGCCTATCTTATGATAAGACGAACAAAGATATAAAATATTTTTAATATAATACACATAAAATATTTATTTTTTTGCCGCGCTATTTTGGAGAAATGCAAAATAAATTGTACCTTTGTGTATTAGACTTTGAAAAAATGGGGACAAAACATTTTATTAGTATGCACGACAGATGGCATTCTGCCAAAGATGGATGGCGAACAGTAGTGTAAATAAGTATTGTTTTCTTGATGATTCTATACCTTCTCTTTAAATTAAAGTATTGATTTCGAGCCATATAATATGTATTTTTAATTATATAAGCTAAAAAAATCGCATAAACTTATAAAAATATTTATATCTTTGCAACCTGAATCTTAGAGTATATAACGTAAAATCATCTAAGATGTGTAGTAAAAAATAAATTTTTATGGCAAATTACATTGAGAAATTAAAAAAAATTGTTGAGCAAAAAACAGGTAAGAATTTTGACTCAATAAAATTTAAAGAACTTTCTTCCGATAAAGAATCATACGTCACAGATTTGGTTCGTGGAAGTGTTAATTTAATCGAAAGAAGATTTATCATTAAAAAAGACGTGGATGAAATGGTAGAGAAACTTTTGAAAATCGAGTTTCAATAATATTCCCTTCTTTCCCATTAGCTATGATGAATAGTAATTTATGCCAAATTTTTAGGTGAGAAGATAGTAAATCTTTTCGACTTGTATAAAAAAGTTAAAGATGCCACCATTCTGACTGAGAATCTTGGAAATAATAAAACAGATATTTCAGTTATAAATGAGCAAAGAATGGCATTAGATCACATTTTTAAAGCCGCTCAACTATTGAAAATTCCTTTGCTGCAATCTGCAGAAATTGAGCTAAAAAAAATAGAAGATGAAATAAAGAAAGCAAACGCTCACATTTCAAGAGCAGGGTATGATACCTACGAATGCTATGCCACTCATACAATGCTTAATATTGATAAAATATTAGAAAAATACGATATTGTCATTAAGAGTGCAATTATCAATAACTATTCAGATATTATAAAAAAACTCACTAACATAAAAGAAAGTATAGCGGATATTCGGACAAATAAGAAAAGTCCGGATGATGATTTTGAAAAATATGCAAAACAAATTGATGGGTTGATAGAAATAGGTACTGAAATAAAATCTGTAGAGGGAGAGTTAAGTAAAGAACAGCATAAAATAGAAGAGAAAGATAAAAAAGAGAGAAGAAATAGAATTATCACTGTCATATCTTCAATTATAGGGATTTTAGGTCTTGCACTTGCTATATTTATGTATTTTAAAAAATGCTAATTCGATTATTTTTCGCATCCCAAACAATTTTTCCCAATCAATCAAAAAATATAATGCAAACCACATAATATTTGTAAAGTGGTAAGCGAAATATAAGTTCCCATAGAGGATAACTATGGGTTAGGTGCTTCAAACGCTTTTATTTTTATTTCACCGGCGGAAATGCCGAAATCCTCAACCGTGCCGCGCCCATGGGAATAAGCGTGATGGGTTCTATGGGTTCGGACGTCTGAGCCGGATAGGTCGGAAGTACGGCGCACAATCCAAAGCGGTCGACGCCCCACGACGGTATCTTTCTGCCTTTGGCTCGGAGTTCTATCGGAGCGCTTTCGGTGGTAAACGGAAAATTGTCGATAGGCCACGCTTTTTTCACTATCTGGAACGACTTTTCGGGATGTTCGGCGTCGCAAATCAACCCATAGTTCCATGCCGAGCCGGGGTGAATTTCGTACGACGTCCATTTTGCAGGGTCTGCCTGCGTTTGCCATTGCGCATCTTGGTCGGCGGTTTGTTCCGTATCTTTTCGGACATATTTTTCGTCAATTTTCAATGAGAAAGTCAGCGGTCCGTAATTGACGCTGAGGCTTTGTTGGTTCAGCGCCCATTGGTTTACTTTGAGTTTCATCGGAAAATTAATGACTACACGGTCGTCGTTGCTCCATTTCCTTGTGATGCGCACATACGAGCCTGCAGGCAACGTCCTGCCGCTCATTTTATTGTTAATGGAAATACGCGCATTGCCGCACCACGACGGAATACGGATATATAAAGGAAAAGAGACTTCGCCGGATGTGCTGATGTGAAAACGCACTTGTTCTTCAAACGGATAGTTGGTTTCTTCCGTAATTTGCACTTCCTTGCCGTTGGCTACTTTGGCTTTTACGGAGCTTGCGGCAAACAGCACGGCTGCAATGCCGTTGTCGGGCGTAGCGAGCCATAGGTGTTCGGCATAGTAAGACCATCCTTGTGCATGGTTATGTTGGCAACAACGGTGGCTGAACGGATTCATCATCAACATCGGACCATCGTTTTCGATACCCGGACTGTGGTGTTCGGCGTCGCTCAGCGCCATGTTGGGCGACGTGATATAGCGCAACGCCTTGAAGTCGGGCATTAATGCAGCAGGATAGGAATTGAAAGCGACTTCTTCGCAATGGTCTGCCCAAAAAGGGTCGCCGGTGAAGCGAAGCAGCATTTCGTCGGACGACATTTGCTCCACCATACCGCAGGTTTCTACGCCTTGCCGCGGGTCGATACATCCGAGCCGGCTGTTCTCGTCGCCGCCGTACATGCCGCCCGGCGCTTGCCCGAATGTACGGCGTATGAGCCAAAAATTATTGTACGTAGCGTTCAGGTCGGCAGAGTCTTTGCTTTTCATCCACCATGTGGCGGGTTCGCGGAAACATTGGGCGATATTCACATTGTGCCAGTTGGGCAGCCGTGTGTCTTGCCGCCAGTCGGCGGTGTTGCGGTGTATTTTTTCGGCAAGGCTGAGCAGCCATGCGTCGCCGGTGAGGTTATACAGCCACAACACGCTGTAGAGGTTGTCGCCGCCGCGGCTGTTTTCCCAATAATCTTTGAGAAACATATCATCGGAAAGCGCCATTTGCCAACGGAAATAGCGTGTCATGAAAGGAATTACACGCGCATCGTTTGAATATTCAAAATAGGACTGAAGACACCACAGCATAATCATATTTCCCCACAAATCGGGTTTCCCGTTTTTTTCAATCCACGGACCGAAATAGCCGTTGGGTCGCTGGGTGTGCAATACGCCCTCTATCCATATTTTTGATTCTTCGATAACCTGACGGTCGTTGAGGATGTAGCCCATGTTGGCATAGCCTTTCAGCCAATAAGGCGCTTCTTCCCAACCGTACTGTCCTTCGCCGTTGGCATTGAGCCATGCGTTGTTTTGTTTTTGCAGCCATGCGCTGATTCCGTTCAAATTTCCGGCAAGCCCGCTGCGCTGGCGGGTCAGACATTCCCTTACCCATCCGCCGGGTTGCACCGCACCCACAGGCAGTTTGACGAAATGTAGCGGTTGCAGCGGTTCGCGGTTACCTACGTAATTTTCGTTTGCCGTGCCGGTTGCCGGACGTGATACACAGTCAATTTCGGGTGTATTACAAGCCATACACGAGAGTAATGCCATACAGCCGGCAGTATAAGATAGTGATTTCATGCGCATTGTTTTATTTTTTTTAGCAAAGTTATAACTTTTTTTGCATAATTTGAAATTTATTATTACCTTTGTCATAGTTTTTATAATTTTGTTATTTTTTTAATTGATATGAAGCCCCCGCAAGGGGGTTTTTCATTAGTTGTGTATATTGTTTTGTAAGATTTTCGTATCTGTTAAAATTTGTACAAAAGTACAAAATTATTTCAAATTACATATCAATTTTTAATATTTTCAGCAGGCATACGCATAAAAAACTGCCGAATCTCTTTAGAGAGTCCGCCATGACAACCGAAATGTCAACAACAAAGCTATTTCTTTTCCCCGTTTTTTATATAACGTTTCAGCGCCGACCAATTATACACAATATGAAACGTTCCGAATCCGGCAAGCAATAGCCCTAAAAGCACATGAACGGCGGTACATACGTGATAAGCTGTTTCAAGGGCGGAGAAATTCGGCAACTCTTCCATTACTTCGAGGGTAATTGCCGACAAGATTAACAGGATAAAAAGAATCAACATCCCGACGGAAACGATTGCCCGCTTATTGGATGGTTTTTTCGTAGTTTTCATTAAATTTGAGTTTAACGTCCGCTTCCTTTAAGCAGACAAAAATTATTTCCCCTGTTCTAATACGGCTTCGCAGGTCTTGCCCGTTTTTTAGAAAGTGGCTGCTCTTTCCTGCGGTATTCTTGAGTGTTCGTGCAGTTTCACTTTGCATTTTTTGGGAACAGTTGCAATGCTGTTTTATACTGTGCGTATTAACGCTATTTCTCTATATCATATTCAATAAATTTTAAATTCCTTTTTTTACTTGACACAAAAATACTACTTTTCATTCGATTCATGTCAACTTTCTGTAATTTTCTACAAAGATAATTCTTTTTTTTTAAACAGCATCAAAATCAAATATTTTTTCGTATATTTGTCATATAAGTATTACATTTCTACTTTTACCAACAGTTTAAATAGCGATAAATTGATTTTACCGCTGTGTGGCATAGTTCAATAAAAAAACAGAGAATTATTAGTTGGCGCTGACGATATTAAAAGTGCAAAAGCGCAAAACGTTTGAA